>NZ_LNII01000051.1:0-395 GCF_001463365.1 Enterobacter sp. 50793107
TGATTGCGAAAATTTGAGAGACTCGAACACACATAACATGTGTGTCGTTTCAATTTTCAGCTTGATCCAGATTTTTAAAGAGCAAATATCTCAAACATGACTCGCAAGTCAGTTTTGAGATATGACGGCAGGTGACTTTCACTCACGAACCAGCAAGTGGCGTCCCCTAGGGGATTCGAACCCCTGTTACCGCCGTGAAAGGGCGGTGTCCTGGGCCTCTAGACGAAGGGGACGTACAGTCTCAATCGCAAGACGCCTTGCTATTTACTTTTCATCAGACAATCTGTGTGAGCACTGCAAAGGCAGGTTCTTTAAGGTAAGGAGGTGATCCAACCGCAGGTTCCCCTACGGTTACCTTGTTACGACTTCACCCCAGTCATGAATCACAAAGCGCG
>NZ_LNII01000052.1:0-3621 GCF_001463365.1 Enterobacter sp. 50793107
AGCCTGATGATACCTACGTTTACACCTTTAAGGTTAAGCAGAACGGGACTTACTGGTACCACAGCCATTCCGGTCTGCAGGAACAGGAGGGGGTATACGGTGCCATTATCATCGATGCCAGGGAGCCGGAACCGTTTGCTTACGATCGTGAGCACGTGGTCATGTTGTCTGACTGGACCGATGAAAATCCTCACAGTCTTCTGAAAAAATTAAAAAAACAGTCGGATTACTACAATTTCAATAAACCAACCATTGGCTCTTTTTTCCGCGACGTGAATACCAGGGGGCTGTCAGCCACTATTGCCGATCGGAAAATGTGGGCTGAAATGAAAATGAATCCGACTGACCTCGCGGATGTCAGTGGCTACACCTACACCTATCTCATGAACGGTCAGGCCCCGCTGAAAAACTGGACCGGGCTGTTCCGTCCCGGTGAAAAGATACGCTTACGGTTTATCAACGGTTCGGCAATGACCTATTTCGATATCCGCATCCCCGGGCTGAAAATGACGGTCGTGGCTGCAGATGGCCAGTATGTAAACCCGGTTACCGTTGACGAATTCAGGATTGCCGTTGCCGAAACCTATGATGTCATTGTGGAGCCTCAGGGTGAGGCCTATACCATCTTCGCACAATCCATGGACAGGACCGGCTACGCTCGGGGGACACTGGCCACGAGAGAGGGGTTAAGTGCTGCCGTTCCCGCCCTGGATCCACGTCCTCTGTTGACCATGGAAGATATGGGTATGGGAGGAATGGGGCATGATATGGCAGGAATGGACCACAGCCAGATGGGGGGCATGAATAACAGCGGAGAGATGATGTCTATGGACGGTGCTGAGCTTGCGGATAGCGGGACATCCTCCGCACCCATGGATCACAGCAGCATGACTGGTATGGATCATTCCCAGATGGCCGGAATGCCGGGTATGCAAAGTCATCCTGCGTCAGAAACGGGTAACCCACTGGTTGATATGCAGGCGATGAGCGTCTCTCCGAAATTAAACGATCCGGGTATCGGTCTTCGAAATAACGGAAGAAAGGTTCTCACGTACGCGGATTTGAAAAGCCGCTTTGAGGATCCTGACGGACGTGAACCTGGCCGCACCATAGAACTGCATTTAACCGGTCACATGGAAAAGTTTGCCTGGTCATTTAACGGAATCAAGTTTTCAGATGCCGCACCGGTGCTGCTGAAATACGGTGAGCGACTCAGGATCACTCTGGTCAACGATACCATGATGACTCACCCCATTCACCTGCATGGTATGTGGAGCGATCTGGAAGATGAAAACGGTAATTTCATGGTTCGTAAACACACAATAGATATTCCCCCTGGTACAAAACGCAGTTACAGAGTGACAGCAGATGCGCTTGGCCGCTGGGCGTATCACTGCCATTTGCTCTATCACATGGAAATGGGAATGTTTCGTGAAGTCCGGGTGGAGGAATGATGCGAATGAAGAGAAGTTTTAAGGCCATAACTGTTCTGGTCGCTGGTTTGTTTACCTCACCGTTTTCTATTGCGGCGGGCTCCGTCTCTGCAGATCCTCATGCCGGGCACGACATGTCTTCCATGCAGATGCCGGTAGATGAGAATTTCACTGAGATGACGTCAATGGAGCCCATTGTAACTGAGAGCAGAACGCCAATTCCGCCTGTTACCGATGCCGACCGGAAGGCTGCATTCGGCAATTTACCGGGGCATGCGATTCACGACAGTGCGATTAATTATCTGGTCTTGCTGGATCAACTGGAATGGCAACGGTCGGATAACACCAATAATTTCAGCTGGAGTGTTAACAGCTGGATTGGAGGCGACACTGACCGGCTCTGGCTAAAGAGTGAAGGCGAACGAAGCGGGGGGAAAACGGAGACGGCAGAAGCCCAGCTACTCTGGGGGCATGCGGTTGGCCCCTGGTGGGATTTGGTTGCGGGTGTAAGACAGGATTTCAGACCTGCTTCAGCCCAGACCTGGGCTGCTGTCGGTTTTCAGGGGCTCGCGCTCTATAATTTTGAGTCTGAAATTACGGCTTTTGTCAGTAATGACGGAAAAGCAGCCCTCCGTCTGGGGGGAGAATACGACGTTTTACTGACTAACCGGCTCATACTCCAGCCATCCTATGAGGTAAATCTCTACAGTCAGGATGATGAATCGCGGGAGCGCGGCAGAGGATTAGCTGACACAGAGCTGGGCCTTCGGCTGCGCTACGAAATACGCCGTGAGTTTGCACCCTATATAGGCGTCTCCTGGAATCAGCTTTACGGGAAAACGTCCGATATGGCGAAAAGAGAGGGTGAGAAAGACCATCAGGTAGTATTCCTGGCGGGAGCCAGAATCTGGTTTTAATGCGTTGACTTAAAACACTAAACTAAACAGGTAAATAATATGTCGATTTTACATAAAGCCATTCTTACAGGTGGCCTGGTTATGGGCGTCGCTTTTTCTGCTATGGCCCATCCGGAATTAAAAAGCTCTGTGCCACAGGCTGATTCGGCCGTAGCGGCCCCGGATAAGATTCAGCTTAATTTCTCGGAAGATCTGACCGTGAAATTCTCAGGTGCAAAATTAACGATGACGGGTATGAAAGGTATGTCATCACATTCTCCGATGCCGGTCGCGGCAAAAGTGGCACCAGGCGCTGACCCTAAATCGATGGTCATTATTCCGCGAGAACCTTTACCCGCTGGCACTTATCGTGTTGACTGGCGCGCAGTTTCTTCAGATACGCACCCTATTACCGGTAATTACACCTTTACAGTGAAGTAATATTATGAACGACCTGATTATGATTGTTATTCGTTTTCTTCTTTATCTTGATTTGATGGTAATATTTGGATTGCCATTTTTTCAGATATATGGATTAAGTGGTGTCAGACATGAAACGTATAACCTGACTAATTTCAGGTCGTTTATAACCTTTGCTGTTGTTGCAGGCATCATTCTTACTGGCATTAATATGCTCCTGGTATCTAATGCCATGAGCGGAGTAACTGATCTCAGGGAATTATCCATCCATATTATCGAGATGGTTATAGAAGAAACTGATGTAGGTATTAGCTGGATTGTCAGACTTTGTGCACTGTTTATCACTCTCGGTGCTTTGTTCCTTTACACTAACAAGAGACTATTGTCCTGCCTGCTGATGACGATGAGTGGGGGCGTGGCGCTGGCTACACTTGCCTGGGGAGGACACGCCGTCATGCATGACGGTCTGCATTACTATCTCCATTTACTGAGCGATCTGACTCATCTCGGCGCTGCAGGTGCCTGGACAGGTGCTCTGGTTGCATTTGCTATCCTGCTGATGCGCAGAAACGCGCACAATGCACAGAGCGTCATTGTGATATCTGACTCCCTGGCAAAATTTGCCACGGCAGGTACGGTGATTGTTGTAGCCCTGATCCTGAGTGCGATGGTCAACTATCTGTATATTGCTGAAGGTAACTTAACCCCCTTATTCAACAGCTCCTGGGGGGGAATATTGCTTGCTAAGACGGCTCTGTTTGTTCTGATGCTTCTTCTGGCTGCAGCAAACCGGTTTCACCTGGGTCCCCGGCTTGAAGTTATGGTCAGGGAAGGGAATTATGATCGCAGCGTTGCCCTGATGCGAAACAGCA
>NZ_LNII01000053.1:0-16974 GCF_001463365.1 Enterobacter sp. 50793107
TTCATCAGGCGCGGAACTCATCAAGGCGCGGGAATAAAATCCCATTCAGACGCCGGATAGATTCAAGCAAGCCAACTTGTCGTCAAAATCGGTGTTGCAAAAACGGGAGTGACCATAGATTCCGTTTATATCGTGTACGTCAGTAAATGTAGCTTATGAATCAGTGACAAGGATTGGCGATTACAGTGGTTTGCCGTAGAATGTCCGCCCTCATTACGAGTCACCAAGGTGGTTACACACAAACCCCGCTTCGGTCTGCTGCCCGGAGCGTCTATATGGGACAGCGCAAAAATTGAATACTCAATCCCGTTCACGTTCACCGCTGGTGCAACTGGAACGAATTCGTAAAAGTTTTGATGGTAAAGATGTCATTTCCGACCTCAATCTGACCATCAATGATGGTGAATTCCTCACGCTGCTTGGCCCTTCTGGCTGCGGCAAGACAACCGTACTGCGCCTTATCGCCGGGCTGGAAAGCGTCGATAGCGGCCATATCCACCTTGAAAAGCAGGACATTACCCAGGTCCCCGCTGAAGATCGTCACGTTAACACCGTTTTTCAAAGCTATGCTTTGTTCCCGCACATGACCGTGTTTGAAAACGTTGCGTTTGGTCTGCGGATGCAAAAAACACCGGCCAGCGAGATCCCGCCGCGCGTGACCGAGGCGCTACGGATGGTACAGCTGGAGGAGTTTGCTCAACGCAAACCGCATCAGCTGTCTGGTGGTCAACAGCAACGTGTGGCCATCGCCCGTGCGGTGGTCAAAAAACCGCGTCTGCTTCTGCTGGATGAGTCCCTCTCCGCGCTGGACTACAAACTGCGCAAGCAGATGCAGAACGAGCTTAAGGCCCTGCAGCGTAAGCTCGGCATCACCTTCGTCTTTGTGACGCATGACCAGGAAGAAGCGCTCACCATGTCCGACCGTATCGTAGTGATGCGTGATGGCAAAATCGAGCAGGACGGCACGCCGCGTGAAATTTACGAAGAGCCGAAAAACCTGTTTGTGGCCAGCTTCATTGGCGAGATCAATATCTTCAACGCCACGGTTGTCGAGCGTCTGGATGAGCAGCGCGTTCGGGCGAATGTCGAAGGCCGCGAGTGCAATATCACCGTTAACTTTGCCGTTGAGAAGGGACAAAAGCTCAACGTGCTGTTACGCCCGGAAGATCTGCGCGTCGAGGAGATCCACGGCAATGCGCAAGCCGAAGGATTGATCGGCTATATCCGCGAGCGTAATTACAAGGGGATGACGCTGGAATCCGTTGTCGAACTGGAAAACGGTAAGATGGTGATGGTCAGCGAGTTCTTTAACGAGGACGACCCGGACTTTGATCACTCGCTCGATCAAAAAATGGTTATTAACTGGGTAGAAAGCTGGGAGGTTGTGCTGGCTGATGAAGAACACAAGTAAATTCCAGAATGTGGTGATTGCCACGATCGTCGGTTGGCTTGTGTTGTTTGTCTTTTTACCCAACCTGATGATCATCGCCACCAGCTTCCTGACCCGCGACGATGCCCACTTTGTGGCGCTGGTCTTTACGCTGGATAACTACTCACGTCTGCTCGATCCGCTCTACTTTGATGTGCTGCTGCACTCATTGAACATGGCGCTGATCGCCACCGTTGCCTGCCTGGTGCTGGGGTATCCCTTCGCGTGGTTCCTGGCGCGTCTGCCACAAAAAATCCGCCCGCTGCTGCTCTTTTTACTGATTGTGCCGTTCTGGACCAACTCCTTAATTCGCATCTACGGGCTGAAAATTTTCCTCAGCACCAAAGGCTATCTGAACGAGTTTCTGCTGTGGCTGGGGGTGATTGATACGCCAATCCGCATTATGTTTACCCCGGGCGCGGTGATTATTGGTCTGGTCTATATCCTGCTGCCGTTTATGGTGATGCCGCTCTACTCCAGCATTGAGAAGCTGGATAAACCGCTGCTGGAAGCGGCCAAAGATCTGGGGGCGAATAAGCTGCAGACCTTTATCCGCATTATCATTCCGCTGACGATGCCCGGCATTATCGCGGGCTGTCTGCTGGTGATGCTTCCGGCGATGGGCTTGTTCTACGTCTCTGACCTGATGGGCGGTGCGAAAAACCTGCTGATCGGAAACGTGATTAAGAGCCAGTTCCTTAACATTCGCGACTGGCCGTTCGGCTCCGCCACCAGCATTACGCTGACGGTGGTGATGGGTCTGATGCTGCTGGTTTACTGGCGCGCGTCGCGGCTGCTGAATAAGAAGGTGGAACTCGAATGATCGGTCGACTGCTTCGCGGCGGTTTTATGACCGCCATTTACGCTTACCTGTATATTCCGATTATCATTTTGATCGTGAACTCGTTTAACAGTTCACGCTTCGGGATCAACTGGCAGGGCTTTACCACTAACTGGTACAGCCTGCTGATGAACAACGACAGCCTGCTCCAGGCCGCGCAGCACTCATTAACGATGGCGATTTTTTCAGCAACGTTCGCCACGCTGATTGGTTCTCTCACCGCCGTGGCACTGTATCGCTACCGCTTTCGCGGTAAACCGTTCGTCAGCGGCATGCTGTTTGTGGTGATGATGTCACCGGATATCGTCATGGCGATTTCTCTGCTGGTACTGTTTATGCTGCTGGGTGTCCAGCTCGGCTTCTGGTCGCTGCTGTTTTCCCACATCACCTTCTGCCTGCCATTTGTGGTGGTGACGGTCTATGCACGCCTGAAAGGCTTTGATGTGCGTATGCTGGAGGCCGCAAAAGATCTCGGCGCCAGCGAGATGACCATTTTGCGCAAAATTATCCTGCCGCTGGCGATGCCCGCCGTCGCGGCCGGGTGGCTGCTCAGCTTCACCCTGTCGATGGATGACGTTGTGGTCTCCTCTTTTGTGACCGGGCCGAGCTATGAAATTCTGCCGTTGAAAATCTATTCGATGGTGAAAGTCGGCGTCTCGCCTGAGGTGAACGCGCTGGCGACCATACTGTTAGTGTTCTCTCTGGTACTGGTGATTGCCAGCCAGATTATTGCTCGTGATAAAACAAAATCTCAGGGGACAATGAAATGAAAAAAATGCTTGCCGCTGCGGCACTGGTGCTCGGAATGGGCGTCGCGCACGCTGATGACAGCAAAACGCTCTACTTCTATAACTGGACTGAGTATGTGCCGCCGGGTCTGCTGGAGCAGTTCACCAAAGAGACGGGCATTAAGGTCATCTACTCTACCTACGAGTCCAATGAAACCATGTACGCCAAGCTTAAAACGTACAAGGACGGCGCGTACGATCTGGTGGTGCCATCGACCTACTTCGTCGACAAGATGCGTAAAGAGGGCATGATCCAGAAGATCGACAAGTCGAAGCTGACCAACTTCAACAACCTCGATCCGCAGATGCTCAACAAACCGTTCGATCCGAACAACGACTACTCCATTCCGTACATCTGGGGTGCGACCGCCATCGGGGTTAACAGCGAAGCAATCGATCCTAAAACCGTCACCCAGTGGGCCGACCTGTGGAAGCCTGAATACAAAGGCAGCCTGCTGTTAACCGACGATGCCCGTGAAGTGTTCCAGGTGGCGCTGCGCAAGCTGGGTTACTCGGGCAACACAACGGACCCGAAAGAGATTGAAGCGGCCTATAACGAGCTGAAAAAACTGATGCCTAACGTGGCGGCGTTCAACTCCGATAACCCGGCGAACCCGTACATGGAAGGAGAAGTGAATCTCGGCATGGTGTGGAACGGCTCTGCATGGGTTGCGCGTCAGGCCGGTACGCCGCTGGAGGTCGTCTGGCCGAAAGAAGGCGGTATCTTCTGGATGGACAGCCTGGCTATTCCTGCGAATGCGAAAAACGTTGACGGTGCCCTGAAGCTCATTAACTTCCTGCTGCGCCCGGACGTGGCGAAGCAGGTTGCCGAGACCATTGGCTACCCAACGCCAAACCTGGCCGCCCGCAAGCTACTGAAGCCTGAAGTGGCGAATGATAAATCCCTCTACCCGGATGCCGACACCATCAGCAAAGGTGAATGGCAAAACGATGTCGGCGATGCGAGCCGTCTGTATGAAGAGTATTACCAGAAATTAAAAGCCGGCCGATAAGGGCCGCAGATGGCCCTTCACGTCGCTACGCCGTGAGGGGCCTTAACCCGCCGCATTTTCCCCCGCCCAGATCGTCGCCGTTCTCATGGCATCGACAACGTCGTCATCCGACAGCCCAAGACCGTTCGCTATCCTGGCCGCCTCCTCCCACTCCTGCTGTTCATAGTGGCGGCACAGCGTCACCATATCGGCTAACACGCCTTCCTGATGACACAGGGCCTGGCTGACAGCCTGCGGCACCGCTATTTGCTTCATCAACTCCGCCATTGGCAATTCAAGCAAGGTATCGAGCAGAGAGAACAGGCCACACATAAACGCGTTTTCCGCCAGCCCCGGCGCAGGCATCTTCTCTGCAATCAGCTCACAGAATTTGCCCCGCATCATGCTCAGAGGATACAGCTCGTCGACGGTGTCGTTGCCAGCACTGGCCAGCACCACCACCGCGACAAAGCGTCGCAGCTGATTTTCCCCCAGATACCTGAGGACTTCGCTGAGCGTTAACTTACTAAAATTGCAGGCACCGACGTGTTTAAACGCCGTGTGTTTCATATAACGCATGATTTTATAGGACAAGGTGAGATCGGTTTTTATTAACGACTCGATGATCCGAAAATCAGGTTTATTCCGCCCTACTTCCATCTGCAGGCGGAAAATCGCCAGTTGATTTTGTGATAAGCGCTTATATTTAATCACTTCAGGACGACAGAAAAAGTAACCCTGAAAAAGCGAAAAACCGGCATCACGATAGCGTTTGAATTCCTCTTTAGTCTCAACTTTTTCAGCGAGATACTTTATATGGTGGGTCAGGCTTTTACGTGTACGCAGGTAATCCTGAATTTGCGCTAAGGTATAATTTCTGACATCAAATTTAAGTACAGAAATATAGGGTAAAAAGCGATCCCATTCCGGCGCGAGGGTAAAATCATCAAGCGCAAAGCGATATCCGTGCGCATTCATCTCTTTCACGGCCTGCAATAACGCCTCGCCGGGAACCGCATCTTCAAGGATCTCGATGACCACGCTCTCCTTGTCCAGCGCTTCACCGCTACGGTCGATGACCATTCTGGATGGAAAGTTGATAAACAAGGTCTGTGTCCCGGCGATACGCTGAGACGGTACAGATAAAAAATGGTCGGATATCATTCTGGATGTTGCATATTCTGCCGATACATCCGGAAAACGGTTTGCCATCCCATCCCTGAAAAGCAGTTCATAAGCTACCGTATTCATATCCGGGTTAAAAATGGGTTGTCTCGCAATAAATCCGTACATATCCCATCCTCCTTATCGACGTTATATTTATTAGCATCCTCTTTCTACACCACGATAACGAGCATTATTAAGCACTATTTTGATTGAATGCACAAAATAATAGCATCCACACTAATTAACAGGGCTTATATTCTGGTTTAGTAAACATCATTAATGGTAATTTCAGCGCACGAGTTTATAAAAAAAAAGCACCCACTGAATGGGTGCCTTTTCATACTGTCGCTATTACAGACCTTTGAGCAGCTTATCGACGAACTCGGGTACGACCTCGCTTGCCAGCCCATAGTGCTTCTCTTCAAATTCGCTTCCCACCTGGCTGGGTTCGAGGTTCAGCTCTACGGTATGCGCACCGTGCAGACGCGCTTCGTGAACAAACCCCGCCGCCGGATAGACATGCCCTGAGGTACCGATGGCGATAAACACATCCGCCATGGCCAGCGCGCTGTAAATCTCATCCATCCCCAGCGGCATTTCACCAAACCAGACCACATGCGGACGCAGACGCGAAGGGAACTGGCAGCAGTGACATTTATCCTCAGGCAGCACGTCCTCTTTCCAGTCCAGCACCTGGCCGCTCCAGGCACAGCGCACCTTCAGTAGCTCGCCGTGCATGTGGATGATGTTTTTGTTGCCGGCTCGCTCGTGCAGGTTATCGATATTCTGCGTAACCAGCAGAAAACGGTCACCCAGCGCCTCCTCCAGCTTCGCCAGCGCCAGATGCGCCGGATTAGGCGCTATTTCTGGCTGCTGAAGCTGACGACGGCGGGCATTGTAAAATGCCTGCACAAGATCCGGGTCACGGGCGAAGCCTTCTGGTGTCGCCACATCCTCAACACGGTGCTCTTCCCACAACCCGTCCGCAGCACGGAAGGTTCGAATACCGGACTCGGCAGAGATCCCCGCCCCGGTCAGCACCACCACTCTCGGTTTATCCATCGCTTCTGGCATCATTCTGTCTCTGAAAAAGATCCGCTGGCGCAAACGCTCACGTAAGCGGCGTTTATTTTTGCGAAAACGGCTGAGTCGACCCTGGCGACGCGACAGCATAGTAACCTCGTAAACTAATCGGTGAGATGAAGGAATGCGGCTCCGCGCATGCCTCCTGCGTCCCCGTGTCGCGCACGTTCAATACGCGGCACGCGGGCGACTGGCAATAAATGTCGGGGCAGACGCCCGGACAGGTGTTCCGTTATCGCGGTAAAGTTTGATAACCCGCCCCCAATCACCAGCAGATCCGGATCGACGATGGTGAGGATATTCCCCAGACACACCGCCAGCAGATCGAGATAACGTTCAACGTGCTCTCGCGCCTGCGCATCGCCCTGCTCCCACAGGGTAATGATTTGAGGGGCTTCGAGTTTCTGATGATAGAAGTGTTCGTAAAGCCATGCAAACCCACGACCTGACAGGTAGTTCTCAATACAGCCATGCTGACCACAGCCGCAGCGGGTAAGCGGGAAATCGCGTCCCACGACCTCAAGCGCATCTACCGGTAAACGGATATGACCAAACTCTCCCGTGATATAGCTGCGCCCGGTGATCGGTTTGCCATTAATCACAATTCCCCCGCCAACGCCGGTGCCAAGAATCAACCCCATCACCAGCGGATAGTGACGGAATTCATCATCCCAGGCTTCAGAGAGCGCAAAGCAGTTGGCATCGTTATCTAAACGCACGTCGCGTTCAAGGAGAGCAGTGAGATCGGCGCGCAGCGGTTTGCCGCTGGCAGCAGGGACGTTGGCGGCATACAGCGTGCCGTCGTCGGTTTCAGGCATGCCTGGAATACCGATGCCGACGCTGCCTTTTACGCCAAAGCGTTCATCCGCTTGCGCCACCAGCGCGGCAATGGCGGTTAAAAATTCATCGTAGCTTTCGCGCGGCGTGGGAACGCGGGTTTCCCACTGCAGTTTGAGATTGTTATCAAACGCGCCGAGCGCAATTTTGGTGCCGCCAATATCAAATCCGTAATACATAACGCATTCCTCTTTTAACCTGGCGGCCCGTAAGCCGCTAGATCATGACGTAATTACTGGCCACTTAATACCCTCGCCGGATCAATTCGGCTTGCGCGACGCGCCGGATACCAGCTTGCCAGCAGACTCAGTAAAAGTGCTGTAACCAGCACATAAATAACGTCCAGCCAGTGCAATTCAGACGGCAGGAAGTCAATAAAATAGATATCACCCGACAGGAACTGGTGGCCGATCAGCTTCTCAATCCCGTTGATGATTGGCGTAAGCTGTAACGACACCACGACGCCAATCACCACCCCGCACAGGCTACCGAACAGCCCCGCCAGCAGACCATACCAGACAAAGATGGCGCGAATAAGACCGTCCTTTGCCCCAAGGGTACGCAGAACCGCGATGTCGCCACTCTTGTCTTTGACCGCCATAACCAGCGTCGAGACGATATTAAAGCACGCCACACCAATCACCAGCACCATCGCCAGATACATGATGGCGCGGATCATCTGGATATCACGATACATATACCCGTAAGTGCCGATCCAGCTTTTGATGTAGACATAGTTATTGGTCACGCTGCCCGCATCACGCACCAGTTTATTGGCATTGAAGACGTCGTTGACCTTAATGGCGATGCCCGTCACGCTGTCGCCCATGTCCAGATACTGACGTGCGTCTTCCAGCGGTACCATTGCAAAGCTGTGATCGAGTTGACCGCTCAGTTGCAGGATGCCGGTAACGTGCAGACGCACGCGCTTAGGCTGCTGCAATTTATGGTCAGCGCTGGCGTTTGGGATCATGATCGACACCCAGTCGCCCTGCTTCACTTTCAGCGCGTCGGCCACACCTTTGCCCATGATGATCTGTTGCTCACCGGCCTTAAAGTTTGCCCACGCACCGTTCTGCACATATTTCGGCAGCGCGCTCAGACGCGCCTCCTGCGCCGGGTTCACCCCTTTCACCTGGATGGCGCGCAGGTTAACACCGCTTTCCACCAGCCCTGTAAAGTTGATGTAAGGTGCAGCGGCGGCAATGCCCGGCACGTTTTCCACTTTGCTGAGGGCGTCACGCCAGTTGTTCCACGGCTGATTAACCGGTTCAATTTCGCCGTGCGGCACAACGGCCAGAATACGGTTATTCAGCTCACGCTCAAAACCGTTCATGGCGCTTAATCCCACAATCAATACCGCCACGCCGAGCGCAATACCGATGGTGGAGATCACCGAGATAAGAGAGACCATCCCGCCGCGACGACGGCCGCGGCTGAAGCGTAGCCCGATGAGTAACGATAACGGTGAGGCCATTACTCCGCTCCCATCAGAGTCAGTTCAGCGTTCAGATGACCGTCACGCATCTCAAGCTGGCGTCCCATCCGTTTTGCCAGCTGCAAATCGTGGGTCACCACCAGAAACGCCGTCCCCTGTGAGGCATTCAGCTCACCCAGAAGCTGGAAAATACTGTCAGCATTGCGCGCATCCAGGTTGCCGGTTGGTTCATCCGCCAGCACCAGACGCGGGTTGTTCACCAGCGCACGGGCAATAGCCACACGCTGACGCTCGCCACCGGACAGCTCAGACGGGCGGTGGTCACCGCGATGCCCCAGGCCTACGGCTTTCAGCATGTCGCTGGCACGGGCATTAATTTCTGCCGGTTTCTTTTTACCAATCAGCAAAGGCATCGCCACGTTTTCCAGCGCCGTGAAATCTGGCAGCAGATGGTGGAACTGGTAGATAAAGCCCAGCTCACGGTTACGCAGCTCCGCTTTTGCCGCAGAAGACATTTTGCTCATCGGCTGGCCAGAGAAAATCACGTCGCCACTGGTCGGCGTATCCAGCCCGCCCAGCAGGTGTAATAAGGTACTTTTGCCGGAACCGGAGCTGCCGACAATCGCCATCATCTCGCCTTCGCCCACGCTGAAGCTCACATTGTGCAGCACATCAGTCTGTACAGAGCCTTCCTGATAGCGTTTGGACAGGTTGTCGCATTGCAACAGGATCTTATTCATAACGTAAAGCCTCAGCGGGTTGAGTGGCGGCAGCGCGCCAGGAAGGATAGAGCGTAGAAAGCAGCGCAATGGCCATCGCGGCCAGCGCAATACCGACCACCTGCAGCGGTTCGATAGCAACCGGCAGCGCCGCGCCATCAAGCAGCGCGCCGATGATCGGCATTAAGTTATTCAACTGACTGGCCAGCAGCGCCCCGAGAACGGCCCCGAGTAACGCGCCAATGATCCCGGCGCTGGCCCCCTGCACCATAAAGACGGCCATAATCTGGCGCGGCGTCAGCCCCTGGGTTTGCAGGATGGCAACTTCGCCCTGCTTTTCCATTACCATCAGACCAAGCGAGGTGATGATGTTAAACGCCGCGACCGCGACGATCAGGCTCAGCAGCAGGCCCATCATATTTTTTTCCATACGCACAGCCTGGAACAGTTCGCCTTTACGCTCGCGCCAGTCCTGCCATTTTGTGCCTTCCGGCAAGGTTTGCTGGCTGAGGGTATCGACCTTCAGCGGTGCGTCGAGCCACAGACGCCAGCCGGTAATGTTGCCCACCGGATAACGCATCAGACGCGAAGCATCCTGGATATTCATGAGCATCTGGTAGCCGTCAACTTCGCTGTTGGCGGCAAACGTGCCAATAACCGTGAACAGACGCTGGTTGGGCAAACGTCCCATCGGCGTAAACTGGCTGGCAGACGGCACCATCACGCGCAGCTGGTCGCCACGGTTCACGCCAAGCTGCCCGGCAAGCTGCTCGCCGAGGATCACGTTGTATTTGCCCGCTTCCAGATCGCTTTGCTTCACGTTGACCAGATACGGCGTGAGCGGATCTTTTTGCGCCGGGTCAATCCCCAGCATGACGCCCACCGCCACGCTGCGGGCGCTTTGCAGGACGACATCACCCGTTGTCACCGGCGCAACGCGCGTGACACCCTGTAACTTCGCCGCACTTTCCGGCAGTTGTTGCGGGTTAACGGAACCGTTGGTTGAAGAGAGAATGGCCTGCGGCATCAGCCCCAGGATGTTGTTTTGCAGCTCGCGCTCAAAGCCGTTCATGACGGAAAGCACCGTCACCAGTGCCATCACGCCAAGCGTAATGCCAATAGTCGAAAGCCAGGAGACAAAGCGACCGAAACGGTCCGCGGCGCGCCCACGCATGTAGCGTAAGCCTATGAAGAGTGCGACAGGTTGATACATGAAGTCCGTCTGTTTGCTGATAGCAGACCCACGAGTATATAAGCGAATCCGTTAAGCGTAAATGACTGAAACAGTAAGCTTTGGTAATCATTTTTCTGAAAAATTCAGATAAATCAGAACGCTACTCTTCGAATTATGGCGCTACACCCTCCACCTTTTCCGAAAAACTTCCTGATACAGACTGTTTCCCGTTACATCCCGGCTGCGTTTACCAACAATTGTTCGTTCGTTTATGGCAATAAGGTAGTTGCGAACAATGAAGCAAAAAGCATTATGGATTAACCAGATAAAGGGGCTGTGTATCTGCCTGGTGGTGATCTATCATTCGGTTATCACATTTTATCCCCATCTGACGGGGCTACAACATCCGTTGTCCGGTCTTCTCGCCAAATGCTGGGTCTATTTTAACCTTTATCTCGCGCCCTTCCGTATGCCGGTATTTTTCTTCATATCCGGTTATCTCATCCGTCGCTATATTGACGAGGTGAACTGGCGCACCAGTTTTGACAAACGGATCTGGAGCATTGTCTGGGTCCTTGCGCTGTGGGGCGTATTGCAATGGCAGGCGCTGAGCCACCTCAATGCCTGGCTGGCACCTGAACGTGAGCTGGCCACCTCCTCGAACGCCGCGTATGCCGATTCACTTTCCGGGTTTGCGTGGGGGATGCTCACTGCCAGCACCAGCCTGTGGTATCTGTACGCCCTGGTGGTCTATTTCACGCTATGTAAACTGCTTAGCCGCTGGAAGCTGCCCGTACTGGGGCTGCTGGCCCTGGCCAGCATCGCGATCAATTTCCTGCCGCTGCCGTGGTGGGGAATGAACAGCGTGGTACGCAATATGATCTACTACAGCCTTGGCGCGTGGTATGGCGCAGAGCTGATGGTCTGGATGAAGGGGCTGAACCTGCGTCGCACCTGGCTGGCGCTGGCCGCTTTTGCTGCGGTCTCCGTGGTACTGTGGTTTGCTAACGTTCCGCTGCTGCTTTCCCTGCTGTCGATCGTGCTGATCATGAAGCTTTTCTATAGCCTCGAGCAGCGTTATGCCGTTCATCCCAGCAACCTGCTTAACGTTATCGGCTCAAACACCATCGCTATCTACACCACGCACCGCATCCTGATAGAGGCCTTCAGCCTGTTCCTGATCGGTGAAATGAATGCTGCCTACTGGCCGGTCTGGGCCGAGCTTGCCTTGATCCTGGTCTACCCATTTGCCAGCCTGTTGATCTGCACCCTCGCCGGACTTGGCGTACGCAAAATATCGACGGCACTGTTTGGCGATCTGTTCTTCTCTCCCCCTTCCGCGAGCGCACTGTCTCCGGCAACCCGATAATACCGCCCTCGCCCCCCGTCCGGGGGCGAATCTTCCCGCGTTGCAGTTCAGATTTGCTTATGCAAAACGATCGAGGATAATAAAGACATTGCGTATCAGTGATATGCCCCAATACTGTTGGTATATCCACAAGAGACTCTGACATAGCCATGCCTGAACACTATCGTTATTCCCTGCCTGTTAAAGCGGGCGACCAGCGCCAGCTGGGCGAACTCACTGGCGCTGCGTGCGCCACGCTGGTGGCAGAAATCGCTGAGCGACATCCTGGTCCGGTGGTGCTGGTCGCCCCGGATATGCAAAATGCGCTGCGACTGCATGATGAAATTCGCCAGTTCACCGATAACCTGGTCTTCAGTCTGGCCGACTGGGAAACGCTGCCGTATGACAGCTTCTCCCCGCATCAGGAGATCATCTCCTCGCGCCTGTCGACCCTCTATCAGTTACCGACCATGCAGCGCGGCGTGCTGATCGTTCCGGTCAACACCCTGATGCAGCGCGTCTGTCCTCACAGCTATTTGCACGGCCATGCGCTGGTGATGAAAAAAGGTCAGCGCCTGTCCCGGGACGATCTGCGCGCGCAACTGGACAGCGCCGGATACCGTCATGTCGATCAGGTTATGGAGCACGGGGAATACGCCACGCGCGGTGCGTTGCTCGACCTGTACCCGATGGGCAGCGACCAGCCGTATCGACTGGACTTCTTCGACGATGAGATCGACAGCCTGCGCGTATTCGACGCCGACACGCAGCGCACGCTGGAAGAAGTGGAAGCCATCAATTTATTACCCGCCCATGAATTCCCGACGGACAAAACCGCTATCGAGCTGTTCCGCAGCCAGTGGCGCGACAAGTTCGACGTTAAGCGCGACGCTGAGCATATCTATCAGCAGGTCAGCAAAGGTACGCTTCCTGCCGGGATCGAATACTGGCAGCCGCTGTTCTTTAACGAGCCATTGCCCGCTCTGTTCAGCTACTTCCCGGCGAACACGTTGATTGTCAACACCGGTGATATCGACGCCAGCGCCAGCCGCTTTGAGAGCGAAACCCGCGCGCGCTTTGAAAACCGGGGCGTAGACCCGATGCGTCCGCTGCTGCCACCTGAAGCGCTGTGGCTGCGCACCGACGAGCTCAACGCCGAACTCAAGCGCTGGCCTCGCGTACAATTGAAAACCGATACGCTTGCCGATAAAGCTGCCAACACCAATCTTGCATTCCAGAAGCTGCCAGATTTAGCCGTTCAGGCACAGCAGAAATCCCCGCTGGAGAGTCTGCGCAAGTTCCTTGAGGCCTTTACCGGCCCGGTTGTCTTCTCCGTTGAGAGTGAAGGCCGCCGTGAAGCGCTGGGCGAACTGCTGGGGCGGATTAAAGTTGCTCCGAAACGCATTTTGCGCCTGAGCGAAGCCACGGGGACGGGGCGTTATCTGATGATCGGTGCCGCCGAGCACGGGTTTATCGATACCCTCAACAACGTGGCATTAATCTGTGAAAGCGACCTGCTGGGTGAACGTGTTGCGCGCCGCCGTCAGGACAGCCGTCGCACCATTAACCCGGATACGCTGATCCGCAACCTGGCGGAACTCCATCCGGGCCAGCCGATTGTGCACCTTGAACATGGCGTGGGTCGTTATCAGGGGATGACGACGCTGGAGGCCGGTGGCATCAAAGGTGAATACCTGATGCTGACCTACGCCAACGACGCCAAACTCTACGTGCCGGTCTCATCCCTGCATCTGATCAGCCGCTACGCCGGGGGTGCAGAAGAGAATGCACCATTGCATAAACTGGGCGGTGACGCCTGGGCGCGCGCGCGGCAGAAAGCGGCGGAAAAAGTGCGTGATGTGGCGGCCGAGCTGCTGGATATCTATGCCCAGCGTGCGGCCAAAGAGGGCTTTGCCTTTAAGCATGATAAAGAGCAGTACCAGCTGTTCTGCGACAGCTTCCCGTTTGAAACCACGCCGGACCAGGCTCAGGCCATCAATGCCGTGTTAAGCGACATGTGTCAGCCGCTGGCAATGGACAGGCTGGTCTGTGGCGATGTCGGCTTCGGGAAAACCGAAGTAGCCATGCGCGCGGCGTTCCTCGCCGTTGAGAATAACAAGCAGGTGGCGGTGCTGGTACCCACCACCCTGCTCGCTCAGCAGCACTTCGATAACTTCCGCGACCGCTTTGCCAACTGGCCGGTACGCATCGAGATGCTGTCACGTTTTCGCAGTACCAAAGAGCAAACGCAAATCCTGGAGCAGGCCAGCGAGGGTAAGATCGATATTCTGATCGGCACCCACAAACTGCTGCAGAGCGACGTGAAGTGGAAAGATCTGGGGCTGCTGATTGTTGATGAAGAGCACCGTTTCGGGGTACGCCATAAAGAGCGTATTAAAGCGATGCGTGCCGACGTCGATATCCTGACCCTGACCGCGACGCCAATCCCGCGAACCCTGAACATGGCGATGAGCGGCATGCGCGATCTGTCAATTATCGCCACGCCGCCGGCGCGTCGTCTGGCCGTAAAAACCTTTGTGCGAGAGTACGACAATCTGGTAGTGCGTGAGGCCATTCTGCGTGAGGTGCTGCGCGGCGGTCAGGTCTATTACCTCTACAACGACGTGGAAAATATCCAGAAAGCGGCAGACCGGCTGGCAGAGATGGTGCCGGAAGCGCGTATTGCCATCGGTCACGGGCAAATGCGCGAACGCGAACTGGAACGGGTGATGAACGACTTCCACCACCAGCGCTTTAACGTGCTGGTGTGTACCACCATCATTGAGACCGGGATCGATATCCCGACGGCCAACACCATCATCATTGAACGCGCGGATCATTTCGGTCTGGCACAGCTTCATCAGCTGCGTGGCCGCGTCGGGCGTTCGCACCATCAGGCCTATGCATGGCTGCTGACGCCGCATCCAAAAGCGATGACCACCGATGCGCAAAAACGTCTGGAAGCGATTGCCTCGCTGGAAGATCTGGGCGCTGGCTTTGCACTGGCGACGCACGACCTGGAGATCCGCGGTGCGGGTGAGCTGTTGGGTGAAGATCAAAGTGGCTCGATGGAAACCATCGGTTTCTCGCTCTACATGGAGCTGCTGGAAAACGCGGTCGATGCCCTTAAGGCCGGACGCGAACCGTCGCTGGAAGATCTCACCAGCCAGCAAACCGAAGTTGAGCTACGCATGCCGTCTCTGCTGCCGGACGATTTCATTCCGGATGTGAACACCCGCCTGTCGTTCTACAAACGTATCGCCAGTGCGAAAAATGAGAACGAGCTGGAAGAGATCAAAGTCGAGCTTATTGACCGCTTTGGCCTGCTCCCGGATGCCGCACGCAACTTGCTGGATATCGCGCGGCTGCGTCAGCAGGCGCAGAAGCTGGGCATCCGTAAGCTTGAGGGCAACGAGAAAGGCGGCGTGATTGAGTTTGCCGAGAAAAACCACGTTAACCCTACGTGGCTCATCGGTTTACTGCAAAAGCAGCCGCAGCATTTCCGCCTGGATGGGCCAACGCGGCTGAAATTTACGCAGGAGCTGACGGAGCGTAAAACCCGTATGGACTGGGTACGCAACTTTATGCACCAGCTGGAAGAGAACGCGATCGCATAATCTGCTCTGCCCCCGGTTGCGCCATGCTACCGGGGGTAACAATTTACAAACTCTTTTCACTTCACCCGATCTTCCCGACAGACCCCTTCGCCATAATTATCACTAACCGTTATAAAACAATCACCCTGTCATTTATATGGATTATAGTGATGATGACCTCTTCGCGTTTCACTCGCTGGATAACCGTGTTAGCGCTGGGCGCAACGGTCGCGGTTGCACTTCCCGCTCGCGCAAACACCTGGCCACTCCCGCCTGCAGGCAGTAAGGTGGTTGGGGAAAACCGTTTTCATGTGGTTGAAAACAATGGTGGATCGCTAGAGGCGATTGCCAAAAAATATAACGTCGGCTTTCTGGCCTTACTGCAGGCCAACCCCGGCGTTGACCCTTATGTCCCGCGCGCTGGCAGCGTGTTAACCATCCCGCTGCAGACGATTTTGCCGGATGCGCCGCGCGAGGGGATCGTGATAAACCTTGCCGAACTGCGTCTTTACTATTACCCGCCCGGTAAAAATGAGGTGACCGTATACCCTATTGGTATTGGCCAGTTGGGCGGCGACACGCTGACCCCGACGATGGTTACCACCGTATCAGACAAGCGTGCAAACCCAACCTGGACGCCAACGGCCAATATTCGTGCCCGCTATAAAGCGCAGGGGATCGATCTGCCCGCCGTTGTACCGGCCGGCCCGGATAACCCAATGGGCCACCATGCCATCCGCCTCGCGGCCTATGGCGGCGTGTACCTGTTACATGGAACGAACGCGGACTTTGGTATTGGCATGCGCGTCAGCTCCGGCTGTATTCGTCTGCGCGATGACGATATCAAAACGCTCTTCAACCTGGTTACGCCGGGCACCAAAGTGAACATCATTAATACCCCGATCAAGGTCTCTGAGGAGCCAGGCGGCGTGCGACTGGTTGAAATTCACCAGCCTTTATCGAAAAACATTGATGACGATCCTCAGACGCTGCCAATCAACCTGAATGCGGCGATGGTGAGTTTTAAAACCGATGCAAGGACGGATGGCATTGTGATGGAGCGGGCAATGGAAGCACGTTCGGGCATGCCGACTGACGTCACACGACATCATGGTGTCGCCCAGCAGTCGATGTAAACCCAAACGCAAAAACGCCCTGCACATGCAGGGCGTTTTTTTAGCAGTGGCATAAATGAGGGTTTAGCCAGGCTTATTTGTAAATAACAGCGGTACCGTGAAGGGTGTTAGGACCGGTTACAGAGGTAATGCGGAACGATTTCGCACCCATCTCATCCGCTTTTTGCGCCAGCTGGTCTTCCAGTGAACCCAGGTTAGTCCCGGCGCTGGCAGAGATGGTCCCTACTTTATGCTGGTCAGCAGGCGTTGACTGGACTTCCACAGCAGCAAAGCTTGCGAAAGAGAGTGAGCTAAGAACAGCAGCGGCGATGAGGGTTTTTACGTTTTTCATGATTTTTACCTTTGGCAGATGAATTTTGAGGTCGTTAGCTATTTAGTTAACGATCGATAGGTAAATGATAGATGTGATCCAGCTCACACGTCAAC
>NZ_LNII01000054.1:0-242 GCF_001463365.1 Enterobacter sp. 50793107
ACCGCTGGCAACAAAGGATAAGGGTTGCGCTCGTTGCGGGACTTAACCCAACATTTCACAACACGAGCTGACGACAGCCATGCAGCACCTGTCTCACAGTTCCCGAAGGCACCAGTCCATCTCTGGAAAGTTCTGTGGATGTCAAGACCAGGTAAGGTTCTTCGCGTTGCATCGAATTAAACCACATGCTCCACCGCTTGTGCGGGCCCCCGTCAATTCATTTGAGTTTTAACCTTGCGGCC
>NZ_LNII01000055.1:0-55812 GCF_001463365.1 Enterobacter sp. 50793107
AAATTAACGCAAAAATGTACATCCGGGTATTTTTAAATTTCACTTAAATAACAATGACTTTATTAGTTTCATTTGAAAGGCCATTTTTAAGAGTTTGTCCAGAAACCCCATGATTTTTCTTAATTGTAACACCACATTAACATTGTGGGTGTAGTTGCCTATACCACATTTTGTTATGCTGCGAATCAGTTAAGAAGTAAGCAAATTCTTAATTCATATTAGGCTAAGGTCGGCTCTCATCTCCAATGGAAATGGGTATGGGGAGCTATTACCCGAAATTCAGTACGGGGGATTAATAATATTTTTCTGATTATCTATACCTCTTTTTGGGTAAAGGGTTAAACCATTCGCAGACTCAGGGAGATATAAATGATGAGAGAGCGAAATTATAAGTGGGTTCGATTATCCGCAGTGCTGGTGTTAATTTCGGCATGGATTAATACGACCTATGCCAATAGCGGCGCGTTGGGTTTTGCCACGGTGCCGACGACAACATTAAAAGAAAGTATTCTTTTTGCCATCGATCGCGATCCGTCGGTCAGCCAGCAGGCGGCACAATTGGGGATTGGTCAGGCGCAAATAGATGAAGCACGTAGCGGATGGATGCCGCAAATATCGCTGAACGGCAGTACGGGCCATAGCCAAACCACCGATTCCAGCGGTTCACTGAGAAATTCAGCGGCATGGGGATTAAGCCTTACGCAGCTCATTTATGACTTTGGCAAGACGAATAACAGCATCAGCCAGTCTTCAGCGCGACGCGATAGCTATCGTTATCAGCTGATGGAGACGCTCACCGCCGTGGCGGAAAAAACCGCGCTGAGCTACGTGGAGGTCAGACGTTATAGCGATCTGTTGCAGGCGGCTAAAGAGAATGTGCAGGCCCTCAAAAATGTGGAGCAGCTGGCGAAACTGCGCGCGGATGCAGGCGTAAGCTCAACCTCCGATGAGCTGCAGACCCGCACGCGAATCGCCGGTATGCAGGCGACGGTTGAGCAGTACAACGCCGCGCTCAACAGCGCCCGCGCAAGGCTCGCGGTGTTGACGGGCATGCAGGCTGAAGCCTATTCACCGGTCCCTGAGAAGCTTGCCGTAGAGCAGAATGCCGTCAACCAGATCGATTACTCGCTGATACCGGCGGTCATGGCCGCGCAGAATATGGAGCGTTCAGCCCAGTATGGGGTGGAAACCGCAAAATCTCAGCACTGGCCAACGTTAAGCCTGAAAGGAGGCCGCACGCGCTATGAGTCGGATAACCGCGCTTACTGGGATGACCAGATCCAGCTCAATATCGATGCACCGCTGTATCAGGGCGGCGCCGTTTCGGCACGCGTTCGTCAGGCTGAAGGCACCAGGGCGATGGCCTCCTCTCAGGTCGATCAGGCGCGGTTTGATGTGTTGCAAAAAGCCTCCGTCGCGCAGGCAGACTGGACCGGCGCGCGTGGAAGAATGGCCGCCGGAAGCTTACAGCTTGAAAACGCATTACGTGCCCGCGCGGTCTACAAAAACGAATACACCCTGAGCAAGCGGAGCATTAATGATTTGCTCAGCGTAGAACAGGATGTCTGGCAGGCCACGTCTGCCAAAATAATGGCCGAATATGATGGCTGGAGCGCGGCAATTAATTACGCCTCTGCTGTTGATAATCTCATGACGCTTATTGGAGTAGAAAAAAACGCTGCCGCAAAATTACCCGATTTGAGTTGAAAAAAGCCGCGCCTTTCTGCGCGAAATAAATCTGAAAATAATGGGTGAAATTTCCCAGGGATAGCTACATCCATCTGGTGGACATATCCACAGGAATCCGAGCACCTGCAAGGAGAGAAATATGAGTAACGTAAAAGTTGTAGATGTCATCATTCGCAAGACAGCGGAGAAAACGAAATTAACCGGCGAAGGAAATCTGTCGGTCTCCATTTCCTCTCCGAGCGTGATTGAAATCCAGGGTTCTGCACAGGACGTGGTGCGTTACGTCCGCCAGGGGAAAGACCTTCTCATTTATATGAAAGATGGCAGCGTTATTCGCTGCAATAACTATTTCGTTGAAGATCCTGAAACCCATAACCAGTCTGAACTGGTATTTAACGATAATCAGGAATTAACACATATCTCTTTTGCCGATGCCGGGGAAGCGTCAGGCGCAGCCGTTACTGAATTAACCTCGCAAGCCACACCGATTAGCAGCATTGAACCTTTCCTGACCCAGGAGAGCATATTGAGCGATGCGCCATGGGGCTGGATTGCGGGGGCGGCGTTAGGCGGCGGTGCTATTGGGGCACTGCTGGCTCACGGTGGCGACGGCGAAACAAAAACAAAAGTTATTGATAATACGAAAGAAGTTGAGAGCGCAACGCCAACCTTCATGCTCACCGATCTTGCGGGAGACAAGCAGGGCGTGCTGAGTGCAAATGCGATCACCGACGATAACACGCCAACCTTTAGCGGTACCGGGCAACCGGGCGCGACCATTCAGATCAAAGACAGCAGCGGCAATACGCTTGCCAGCGCGATGGTCAGTAAAGACGGCACCTGGACGGTAAAACTGCCGACCCAGACAGACGGGGAACATACCTGGTCAGTCGTGCAGATCGACGGCAGTAAAACGACCTCCGCAGGCAGCATCACCGTGACCGTTGATACTGCCGTGGCGAGCGTGACGCTGGCAACCACGGCGGGGGATAACGTCATCAACGCCAGCGAGCAGTCCACAGGCTTTACGCTTTCTGGTGCCAGCAAGAACCTGGCGCAGGGAACAGAGCTGACCGTTACGCTGAACGGCAAATCCTATACGGCTGAGGTGGGTGCAAACGGCGCATGGAGCGTGAAGGTGCCTGCGGCGGATGCGCAGGCGCTGGGCGACGGCACCTGGACGGTGAACGTCAGCGGCAAGGACGCGGCGGGCAATACCGTGAACGGCAGTCAGACGATTGGCGTGGATACTGCGGCACCGACCATCGCGGTCGATACTGTCGCGCAGGACAATATTATCAATGCCGCTGAACACCATCAGCCGCTGACGCTGAGCGGGAAAACCACGGCGGAAGCCGGTCAGATTGTCACGGTGACAGTGAACGGTAAAAACCATACCGCCACGGTGGGCAGCGACGGTACCTGGTCCGTCACGCTGCCAGCCAGCGAGGTGCAGTCGCTGGCGAATGGTGAACACACCCTGACGGTGAACGTCAGCGATAAAGCCGGGAACGGGTCATCCACCCAGGCTCATTTCACCGTGGATGCTGTCGCCCCGGTCGTGACCATCAATACCGTCGCGGGCGACGATATTCTCAACACCAGCGAGCAGGGCCAGGCGCAGATTATTTCCGGCCAGGCGACCGGAGCCGTAGCAGGTGATGTGGTCACCGTAACCGTTGGCGGCCAGAGCTTTACCGGCGTGGTGCAGGCGAATGGCAGCTGGAGCGTAGGCGTACCGGCGTCAGTCATTGGCGCGCTGGGGGAAGGTAACCACAGCATTGCGGTTTCGGTGACCGATGCGGCGGGCAATACCGGTAACGCCACCCACGGCATTACCCTGAGCGGCAACCCACCGGAATTCACCTTGAATGCCATCAGCCAGGATAACGTGCTGAACGCGCAGGAGGCGATGCAGCCGCTGAGCCTGAGCGGCACCAGCAACCTGCCAGACGGCAGCGTGGTAAACGTCACGCTGAATAACGTGAGCTATCAGGCCACCGTTAATAACGGCATCTGGTCAGTTCAGGTGCCGGTGTCTGACGTTCTGAACCTGGCAAACACCCTGTACACCGTCAGCGTGAGCGGCACCGATGCCGCCGGTAACAGCGGCTCCACCGAAGCGACGCTGCTGGTGGATACCGTACTGCCGCAGGTGATTATCAATACCTTCGCCGGTGACAACCTGGTCAACAACGCTGAAGTGGCGGTGGATCAAACCCTGAGCGGGCGCGTCACCGGTGCGGCAGCGGGCGACACGGTCTCTGTTTCAGTGGGCGGCAAGAGCTACACCGCTACAGTAGGCAGCGATCTGACCTGGAGCGTGACCATTTCGTCAGCCGATCTGAAGGCCTTTGGCGACGGGGCGTTAACCTTTACCGCTTCTGTCACCAACGCCCACGGCAACACCGGCAGCGGCGAGCGTGATATCAACATCAACGCCGAGCTCCCTGGCCTGCGGGTAAATACCATTTCTGGCGATGACGTAATCAACGCCATCGAGCAGCAGCAGGATCTGACCGTGACCGGCTCCAGCACCCACCTGGCAGCGGGCACGCACGTCACCGTCACCATCAACGGCGTCGAGTATGCCGCCGTGGTCAACGCCAATGGCAGCTGGCAAATCGGCGTCCCGGCGTCCGATCTGCAGGGCTGGACGGCCGGAGATATCACCGTTCACGTCAGCGCGACAGATGCCTGGGGAAATACCGTTTCAGCTGAGCACCCCATCGAGCTGGATCTGAACGCCGTGGCGGTGACCATCGATACCGTCAGCAGCGATGACATGCTGAATGCGGCTGAAAAAGGTGCCGATCTTGTGCTGTCGGGCCAGACGCAGGGGGTAGAGGCCGGGCAGACCGTGGTGGTGAAATTCGCCGACCAGACCTTTACCGCGCAGGTGCAGCAGGATGGCTCCTGGAGCCTGACCGTGCCGGCCAGCGCCATGGAGACGCTGATTGACGGACGCGCGCAGGTCAGCGTCAGCGTGACGAACGTCAGCGGCAACAGCGCCGACGCGTCGCGCGTGGTGACCGTGGATACCTTACCGCCGTCCATTACGATCGATAACCTGACCGACGACAACATCATTAATGCGGCCGAAGCGCAGCAGGATCTGATCTTAAGCGGCAGCAGCAATGCTGAGGCGGGACAGACGGTTACCGTTACGCTGAACGGCAAGCACTATCAGACCACGGTCCAGAGTGACGGGACCTGGACGGTGAACGTACCGGCTGAGGATCTCGGCGCGCTGACGGACGGCACCGTCACGGTGACGGCAACCGTGAGTGACGTGGCAGGCAACAGCAGCAGCGCAGACCGCGTTGGGCTGGTGGATGCGACCGTCCCGCAGGTAACCATTAACGACTTTGTCACCGACACCAATACCGTTAACCAGCTCGCACATTCACAGGCGCAGATCCTGAGCGGGTCGGTCACCGGTGCGGCAGCGGGTGACCTGGTGACCATCACCCTGAATAACGTGGAGTACACCACCGTGGTGGATGCGGCGGGGAACTGGAGCCTCGGCCTGCCAGCCTCCGTTGTACAGGGTCTGACAGACGGGACCTGGACCGTTAACGTCTCGGTGACCGATCGCTCCGGTAATACCGGCAGTAGCGCAGTGGACGTAGTGGTCAACACCGTGACGCCGGAAATCGCTATCAATACCCTGGCGGCGGATGATGTGATCAATGCGACTGAGAAAGGCGAGGATCTGCTGCTTTCCGGAACCAGCAACCAGCCGGAAGGGACGACGATTACCGTTCGCCTTAACGGCATCACCTACACCGCGACCACCGACGCCAGCGGCAGCTGGAGCGTCACCGTACCTGCCTCTGCGGTCAGCGCGCTGGGCGAAGCGCATTACACCGTGACTGCCAGCGTCACCGACAGCGTGGGCAACAGCGCCTCAACCACGCACGATGTGCTGGTGGACAGCTCGCTGCCGGTTGTGACCATCAACGCGCTGGCGGGCGATAACATCGTTAACGCGGTGGAAGTGGCCACGGGGCAGACGTTGACCGGTAAGGTTACGAATGCTGTTTCAGGTGACACTGTCACCATTATGCTCGGCGGCCAGACCTACACCACCACGGTTCAGGACGATCTCACCTGGAGCCTGCCGTTAACCCAGAGCCAGTTAACCGCGCTTGGCAACGGCGAACTGACCGTATCGGCCAGCGTCACCAACGTGCACGGCAACACCGGCTCTTCCTCGCTGAACTTCACCATCGACGCCCAGCTGCCGGGCCTGCGTATTGATACGGTCGCAGGCGATGACGTCATCAATATCATCGAGCACGGTCAGAACCTGATTGTGTCGGGAACCAGCACCGATCTGGCGGCAGGCAGCACCGTTACCGTCACCATTAACGGCAAGGATTATTCCGCCTCGGTACTGGCAGACGGCACCTGGCAGGCGGCCGTGCCTGCGGCGGACGTCTCCCAATGGGCTGACGGTTCACTGACCATCAGCGCCAGCGCGCAGGACACCTCCGGCAACCCGGTCACGATAGGCACCGTCGTTGATGTGGATCTCAGCCCGGTCGCCATTAGCATTAACAGCGTGACCGCTGACAACGTGCTGAACGCGACGGAAAAAGGCGAAGACCTGGTGCTCAGCGGCACCTCGGCCAACGTTGAGGCGGGACAGACCGTGATCGTTACCCTGGGCGGGAAAACGTATACGGCGACGGTAGACGCCAACGGCGACTGGACCACCACCGTTCCGGCAGCGGATCTGAGCAGCCTGAAGGACGGCGATGCCAGCGTGCAGGTGAGCGTGACCAACGTTAACGGCAACAGCGCATCGGCGGGGCGCGAGTACAGCGTGGATACCACCGCGCCGACGGTCACCCTCAATACCATCAGCGGTGACAACATCCTGAATGCGGCAGAGGCGGTGCAGGATCTGACCCTCAGCGGTACCTCCACCGCCGAAGCGGGCCAGACGGTGACCGTGGCCTTCAATGGCAACACCTATACCGCGCAGGTGCAGGCAGACGGCAGCTGGACGCTCGACGTCCCGGCGGCCGATCTGGCGGGCATCGCCGACGGTAATGCCACGGTCACGGCATCCGTTTCTGATAAAGCCGGCAACCCGGCGAGCACCGATGCGGCCGTGCTGGTGGATACCACCGTGCCGCAGATCGTGTTTGACGTTGTGGCGGGTGATGACATCCTGAATATAGCCGAACACGGCCAGGCGCTGATCGTCTCCGGTAAGGTCACGGGTGCCCAGGCGGGAGACGTGATTACCGTCACCCTCAACGGCAAAGACTACACCGCCATGCTGGACGCCTCCGGGAACTGGAGCACCGGCATTCCGGCCACGGACGTCGGCGCGCTGGTAAGCGGCGATCAGACCCTCTCGGCAACACTCACCGATAAAGCGGGTAACAGCACCACCGCCACGCATGATGTTACGGTCTCCCTGACCGCGCCGGTTATCGCCATCAACACCCTTGCGGGCGATGACGTGATTAACGCGATCGAAAAGGGCGACGATCTGCTGCTCTCCGGCACCAGCAATCAGCCGGACGGCACCACCATCACCGTAACCCTGAATGGTATCAGTTATACCGCCACCACCGACGCCAGCGGCAACTGGAGCGTGACCGTTCCGGCAGCCAACGTCTCGGCGCTGGGTGAAGCCAGCTACACCGTGACGGCGAGCGTGACCGATACGGCAGGCAACAGCGCGAGCGCAAGTCATAACGTGCTGGTGGACAGCGCGCTGCCGGTTGTCACCATTAATGCGGTTGCCACCGACGACATCATTAACGCTGCGGAAGTGGCGTCTGGCCAGACGCTGAGCGGGAAAGTGAGCGGTGCCGCGAGCGGTGACACTGTCACGCTTTCCATTGGCGGCAACAACTATACGACAACCGTTCAGGACGATTTAAGCTGGTCGGTGAATGTGCCGTCTGACGTGTTAACCGCCATCGGCAACGGGGACCTGACCGTGACGGCCAGCGTCACCAACGGCCACGGCAACACCGCTTATGGCGCGCGTGACATCACCATTGATGCCAACCTGCCGGGCCTGCGTGTGGACACCGTGGCGGGCGACGATGTGATTAACAGCATCGAGCACGGGCAGAACCTGATTATCACCGGTACCAGCGAGGGGCTGAGCGCTGGCTCGGCGCTGACGGTCACCGTCAACGGTAAAACCTACGCGGCCACGGTGCTGGCAGACGGCACCTGGACGGCAGCGATCCCTGCCGCAGACGTCAGCGCGCTGAATGCGGGCACGGTCACCGTGACCGTTGATGGCCAGAGCAGCGCCGGTAACCCGGTGACTATCAGCCATGACGTGACTGTGGATCTGGCGACCGTGGCTATCAGTATTGACGCCATCGCCACCGACGACGTGATCAATGCGGCAGAAAAAGGGGCGGATCTGGTGCTCTCCGGCTCCACCACTAACGTGGAAGAAAACCAGACGGTTTACATCACCTTCGGCGGTAAGTCTTACACCGCCACCGTGGATGCCAGCGGCAACTGGACCGCCACCGTACCATCGGCTGATTTGGGTAGCCTGAAAGATGGCGACGCCAGCGTGCAGGTGAGCGTCACCAACGTCAATGGCAACAGCGCGTCGGCAGGCCGCGAATATAGCGTGGACGCTACCGCGCCGACGGTTTCTATTGAGATTGTCAGCGATAACAACATCATCAACGCGCTTGAAGCGCAGCAGGATCTGGACATCAACGGCGTGACCAACGCCGAAGCGGGCCAGACCGTCACCGTGACCCTGAACGGCGTGGATTACACCACCACCGTACAGGCCAACGGCAGCTGGAGCGTCACCGTGCCGTCTGCGGACCTGGGCAGCATGGTGGACGGCAACTACACCATCAGTGCCGCCGTCTCCGATAAAGCGGGCAACCCGGCCTCTGCGGATCGCGACGTGCTGGTGGATATCACGGTTCCGCAGTTGACCATTAACACCGTGTCCGACGACGACGTGATCAACAGTGCCGAGCATGCGCAGGCCCTGATGGTGACCGGTTCCGTGACCGGCGCCGAAGCGGGCGATGTGGTTACCGTCACCATTAACAACAAATCGTATACCGCCACCGTGGATGCCTCAGGCAACTGGAGCGTGGGGGTACCTGCGGCGGACGTCAGTGCGCTGACCGCGGGCGATTACACCATCACCGCCGCGTTGACCGATAAAGCCGGTAACAGCAATAGCGCGACCCATGACGTGGAGGTGAACCTGACCGCCCCGGTGCTGACCATCGATACCGTGTCCGGTGATGATGTGATCAACAGCACCGAGAAAACGCAGGATCTGACCATTACCGGTACGGCCACCGGCCTGACGGCAGGTGCGGTTGTTACCGTGATGCTCAACGGCAAAGCGTATAGCGCGACGGTGGATGATAACGGTCTCTGGAGCACCACCGTTCCGGCGAGCGAGGTGGGGCAACTGGGTGAAGCGCTTTACAGCGTCACCGCGTCAGCCACGGACAGCGTCGGCAACAGTGCCAGTACCTCGCACACCGTGAACGTGGAATCCGTTCTGCCGGGGGTGATCATCAATACCGTCGCGGGTGACGACGTCATTAACGCGGCAGAGCTGGCAACCGGGCAGACCATCAGCGGTACCGTGGTGAATGCCGAAGCGGGCAATACCGTGACCGTGACGTTAGGTGGCAACACGTACACGGCCACGGTGCAGAGCGATCTCACCTGGTCTGTCAACGTACCGGAATCCGATCTGACGGCGCTGGGCAACGGCGAACTGACGGTGAGCGCCAGCGTAACCAACAATGTGGGCAACAGCGGCTCCGCTGAGCGCGATATTGCTATCGACGCCAATCTGCCGGGCCTGCGTGTGGACACCGTGGCGGGCGATGATGTGATCAACACCATCGAGCACGGGCAGAACCTGATTATCACCGGCTCCAGCGACGGTCTGACGCCGGGTACGGGATTAACCGTCACCGTGAACGGCAAAACCTACCCGGCGACGGTGCTGGCCGACGGCTCCTGGAGCGCAGCGGTTCCGGCGGCGGACGTCGGGGCGCTGGCTGCAGGCACGGTCACTGTGACCGTTGAAGGTCAGAGCAGCGCGGGTAACCCGGTCTCCATCAGCCACGATGTCACGGTGGATCTGGCAAGCGTCGCCATCAGCATTGACGCCATTGCCACCGACGACGTGATTAATGCGGCCGAGAAGGGCGCGGATCTGGTGCTCTCCGGCAGCACCTCGAACGTGGAAGCGAACCAGACCGTCACGATTACCTTCGGCGGCAAGAGCTACACTGCCACCGTGGGGACAGACGGTAAATGGACCGCCACCGTGCCAGCGGCGGATCTTGCCGGTCTGAAAGACGGCGACGCCAGCGTGCAGGTGAGCGTCACCAACGTCAACGGCAACAGCGCGTCCGCAGGTCGCGAGTACAGCGTGGACGCCAGCGCGCCGTCCGTGACCATCAACACCCTTGCAGCGGACGACATTCTTAATGCGGCAGAAGCACAGGCCGACCTGACCGTCTCCGGTACCAGCACCGCGGAAGCGGGCCAGACGGTGACCGTGAGCCTGAACGGCAAGGACTACACCGCAACGGTCGGTTCAGACGGTCACTGGACGCTGAACGTCCCGGCGGCGGATTTGGCAGGTTTAGCCGACGGCAGCGTGACCGTCACCGCATCGGTCAGCGACAAGGCGGGTAACCCGGCGTCGGTTGATCACAATCTGACGGTGGACATGACCGTGCCTCAGGTGACCATCAGCACCATCGCGGGCGATGACGTCATTAACATCGCAGAACACGGCCAGGCACAAATCATCAGCGGCATTGCCACCGACGCGGCGGCGGGTGATAAGGTCACCGTGACGATTGGCGGCCAGAGCTACACCACCGTGCTGGACGCGGCGGGCAACTGGAGCGTGGGGGTACCGGCCAGCGTCATTTCCGGCCTCAGCGACGGCAGCGTGACCGTCACTGCGTCAGTCACTGACGCGGCGGGCAATACCGGCACCGGCACCCATAGTGTGACCGTCGATACCGGTCTGCCTTCGGTTAATTTCAACGCCATCAGCGATGACAACGTCCTGAATGCGGTGGAGAAAGGCCAGGATCTGAACGTCAGCGGCACCAGCGCCAACCTGGCAGAAGGCACCGTGGTGACCGTGACCCTGAACGGTAAAAACTACACGGCCACCACGGCGGCAGACGGTACCTGGAGCCTGACGGTTCCGGCCGCCGACCTGGCGGGGCTGGGACAGGCGAACTACACCCTGAACGCGACCGCCACCAACGGCGTGGGCAACAGCGTGAGCAATACGGCGAACCTGCTGGTCGACACCGCACTGCCGACCGTCACCATTAATACCGTGGCGGGCGACAACGTGATTAACGCAGCAGAAGTGGCGGCAGGCCAGACTATCAGCGGCAGCGTGGCGAATGCCGAAGCGGGCAACACCGTAACCGTGACGATTGGCGGCAACAGCTACACCGCGACGGTGCAGAGCGATCTGAGCTGGTCCGTGAGCGTGCCGGAGTCGGTCCTGACCGCGCTGGGCAACGGCGATTTAACGGTATCAGCGACCGTTACCAACGGCCACGGCAACACCGGTACGGGCGAACGCGATATCACCATCGACGCCAACCTGCCGGGTCTGCGTGTGGACACCGTGGCGGGCGACGATGTGATCAATAGCATCGAACATGGTCAGAACCTGATTGTCACCGGCTCCAGCGACGGGCTGGCGGCGGGCACAACGCTCACCGTGACCCTGAATGGCAAAACTTATGCGGCTTACGTGCTGGCAGATGGTACGTGGAGCGCGGCGATCCCGGCCGCAGACGTCGGGGCGCTGGCTGCTGGTACGGTCACCGTCACCGTTGCAGGCCAGAGCGCAGCAGGCAACCCGGTGACCATCAGCCATGACGTCACGGTCGATCTGACCGCGGTCGCCATCAGCATTGACACCATCGCCGCTGACGACGTGATTAACGCGGCGGAGAAAGGTGCGGATCTGGTGCTCTCCGGTAGCACCAGCAACGTGGAAGAAAACCAGACCGTTACCGTCACCTTTGGCGGCAAGTCTTATACCGCCACCGTCGATGCCGACGGCAACTGGACCGCCACCGTGCCGTCCGCGGATCTCGCGGGCCTGAAAGACGGCGATGCCAGCGTGCAGGTGAGCGTCACCAACGCGCACGGCAACAGCGCGTCCGCAGGGCGTGAGTACAGCGTGGATGCCACCGCGCCAGGCGTCACCATTGATACGGTTGCAGGCGATAACGTTATTAACGGCAGCGAAGCATCCGCTGGTGTGACTGTCTCCGGCACGACCACGGCAGAAACCGGGCAGACGGTTACCGTGACGCTGGGCGGCAACAGCTATACCGCCCAGGTACAACCGGATGGCACCTGGAGCGTCAACGTACCTTCCGCCGATCTGTCCGCACTGGCTGATAATGGCTATACGGTGCAGGTGAGCGTCAGCGATACGGCGGGTAACCCGGGCAGCGCGAACAAAGCGATTACGCTGGATACCACACCGCCGACCGTCAGCTTTAACGTGGTGGCGGGCGATGATGTCATCAACAGCGTGGAACATGCGCAGGCGCAGATCGTCAGCGGCACGTCCACCGGCGCGAACGTAGGCGATAAGGTCGTCATCACCTTGGGTTCAAACCAGTACACTACCACCGTTGATGCCAGCGGTAACTGGAGCGTGGGCGTACCGGCGAGCGTGATTTCTGCGCTCAATGACGGCACCGTGACCCTCAGCGCAACCATCACCGACAGCGCGGGCAACAGCAGCACCCAGACCCACGACGTGGTGGTTAACACCGCCTCCGTGGCGCTGACGGTTAATACCCTCAGTGGCGATGACGTAATCAACGCAGCAGAAGCCGCTACGTCTCTGGTGATTAACGGCTCCAGTGCCCAGTTTGCCAGCGGCACGGTGGTGACCGTGACCCTGAACGGCAAGAGCTATACGGCCACCATTCAGAGCGACGGCAGCTGGAGCACCACCGTACCGGCAGCCGATGTGGGTGCGCTGGCCGATGGCGCGAACTATCAGGTAGCGGTTTCGGCGCAGGACAGCGCGGGCAACAGCGCTTCGGCAACGCACAGCATCAGCGTGGACACCACTGCGCCGGTGGTGAGCATTGCAACGCTGTCGGGCGATGACGTGCTGAACGCAGCGGAAGCGCAGCAGCCGCTGACCGTGCACGGCTCCTCCAGTGCAGAGGCGGGCCAGACCGTCACCGTGACGCTGGGCGGAAAAACCTACACTGCCACCGTGGCGAATGACGGCACCTGGACGCTGGATGTTCCAGCCACTGACCTGGCTGCACTCAGCCAGGGCGCGCTGACGGTGACCGCGTCGGTCAATGACAACGCTGGTAATAACGGCCAGACCACGCACACCTTAACGGTGGACACCGTTGCGCCGACCGTCACCATCAGCACCGTGGCCGATGACGATATTGTCAACAACGCCGAGCAGCTGGCCGGCCAGACCATCCGCGGCACCACCACGGCGGAACAGGGCCAGACAGTGACCGTCTCCTTTAACGGCCACAGCTATCAGGCGACCGTCGCGGCAGACGGTACGTGGTCGGTCTTCGTGCCGGGCCGTGATTTCCTTGGCCTGAGCGACGGGGATTACACCCTTACCGCCTCGGTGAGCGATAAGGCGGGCAACCCGGGCAGCGCCACGCACGACGTGACGCTGAACGGCGATGTACCGACGATCGTTATTAACACCTTTGCCCAGGACGACATCGTCAGCGCCGCTGAACACGGTACGCCGCTGGTGATCAGCGGCACTACCGACGCGCCAGCGGGCCAGACGGTGACGGTGACCCTGAACGGCAAGTCCTATACGACGGCCGTGCAGATTGACGGCAGCTGGAGCTATACGCTCGGCAGCGCAGATGTTTCCGCGCTGGCAGACGGCGGCGCGTATGTCATTAACGCGCAGGTGAGCAACACCATCGGTAACAGCGCCAGCGACAACCATACCGTTACCGTGGATCTGACTGCGCCGTCGATGGGGATCAGCATTGATTCCCTGCAAAACGACACCGGTCTGAGCGCGAGTGATTTCATCACCAACGACAGCCAGATTATCATCAACGGTTCCCTGACCGCGCAGCTCGGCAACAACGAGAAGGCGCAGATCAGCCTGGACGGCGGGGCCACGTGGAGTGATCTGAGCGTCACCGGCACGACCTGGCGCTACACCGATAGCCGCACTCTGACGGACGATACGTACCAGTACCAGGTGCGGGTGATCGATAACGCGGGCAACGTGGGGGCAACGGACAGCCAGGACGTGGTGATTGATCTGACCGCGCCTGTGGCAACGAGCATTACGGTTGACTCCATCTCCCAGGATACCGGTCTGTCCGACAGCGACTTTATTACCAGCGATACGCAGATCAGCCTGAAAGGGACGCTGGGCGCGGCGCTGGGCAGCGGTGACCACGTCCAGATCAGCCTCGACGGCGGCCAGAACTGGACCGATGTTAGCGTCAGCGGTTTGAACTGGACCTATGTGGATGGCCGTACGCTGACCGACGGGGATTATAACTACCAGCTGCGCGTCATTGATGATGCGGGGAATATCAGCGCTACCGTAAGCCAGGTAGTGACCATCGATACCGTTGTGCCGGACGCCAGCAAAACGATCGCCATCGACAGCATCAGCGATGACACTGGCCTGAGCAACAGCGACTTTATCACCAGCGATACCTCGCTGACGCTGCACGGCTCGCTCGGCGCGACGCTGGCCGACGGGGAATATGCCCAGATCAGTATTGACGGCGGCGTGACCTGGCAGAACGTGATTGTCACTGGCAACAACTGGTACTACGTGGATGGCCGCACGCTGGCTAACCAGACCTACGACTACTACGTTCGCGTGGTGGATGCCGCAGGTAACGTGGGTGCCAGCGCCCATCAGCAGGTCACCGTTGACACGGTGGCCCCGGATGCGGCGATCACGGTGAGCGTGGATAACATCACCGTGGATACCGGCTTCGACAATAACGACTTCCTGACCAGCTCGACATCCTACACCCTGCACGGCACGCTCGGTGCTGAACTGGGGGCGGGTGAGTACGTTCAGGTGAGCATGGATGGCGGCACCACCTGGGTCTACGCCACCGTGAGCGGCACGCAGTGGAGCTATAACGACACGCGCACGCTGACCGACGATAGCTACAGTTACCAGGTACGTGTTGTCGACCAGGCGGGGAACGTCGGGGCTACCACGTCGCAGGTGGTAACGGTGGATACGCAGGCGCCGCAGTACGGCGTCACTATCGACAGCATCAGCGACGATACCGGACAGTCCGGCAGTGATTTCATCACCATGGACACCACGCTGACCATTAACGGTTCGCTCGGTAGCGCGCTGGCAGACGACGAGCGCGTGCAGATCAGCCTCGACGGCGGGAATACGTGGGTTGACACCACGGTCACCAACCAGCGCTGGAGCTACACCGATACCCGCGATCTGGATGACGGGAACTACACCTACCAGGTGCGGATTATCGACCAGGCGGGTAACGTTGGCTCCACCGCGTCGCAGGTGGTGACGGTCGATACTACGCCGCCAACCACCGTGGGTACCGTGGTGAGCTACACCGACGGTGAAGGCGAGCGTCAGGGCACTTACGGTACGTCGGTGGCGACGGATGATACCTCACCGCTGATCAACGGCACGCTGAACCGCGCCCCGGACGACGGCGAAATTGTGCAGCTCTATCGTGACGGCATTCTGCTTGGTCAGGTAACCATGAACGGCAGCGCCAGCTGGTCCTTCCAGGACAACGGCCTGAGCGATGGCAACCACACCTACATTGTGCGTGTCACCGACAAAGCCGGTAACTACACGGAATCGGACGGGTTTGTGCTGAACGTCGATACCAGCGTGCCGACCACCACGGCGGCAATTACCGCCCAGACCACCTCCGATACCACGCCGATTGTCAGCGGTACGGTATCCGCAGACCTGGTGAACGGTGAATACCTGGTGGTGACGGTGAACGGGAAAACCTACACCTCCCAGACCGGCGGTGCGGTAGTGGTCGACCCGGATCACAACACCTGGTATCTGCAGATCCCGGACAGCGATGCGCTGGGCGTGGCGAGCTATAACGTCACCGCTCAGGTGAAGAGCAGTGCGGGCAACGGTAATACCACCGGTATTGCCAACGGCAGCCTGGTGATTGATACCACCACCGTGAATACCGACTGGGCGACCACGGCGGGGAACAGCAATAACTCGACTATGACCGTCGGCACGAACAGCAGCGGCCTGTGGAATATCATTGCTAACGGCCAGTCTTACTCCAGCAGCGATAGCTCCACTTATGCGGGTAATGCGCTGACCAACACGCGTTCCTACTACGTGGTCAGCCAGACGGCCGCAGACTTTGACCGAAACGGCACACAGGATGTGTTCGGTACTGAAACCGGCTACGCAGGCTCCACGCAGGTCATGTGGACCTACGATGGCAGCACCTATAACGCCAGCCAGCTGGCGATGGGGACCACCATCTGGTACGGCGGCGTGGTGGCGTACGACAAAAACGGGGATGGTTATCTGGATCTGGCATACGGCGATGCGGGTGCGGACTCCATAACCTATCTGATTAACAACAATGGCGTGCTGACACCAGACGGTACCAACGGCGGGGCAGGCTTCTGGGGACAATTCACCACCATGCGTGAAATCTCCGGCGTCGACCTGAACAACGACGGCACCGTAGACATTGTGCAGCATACCAACCGCAGCAGTGCGTACTCGTTAACGGTGATTAATAACAACGGTAACGGCACGCTCTCCATCGGCCAGAACCTGACCAACGTGTTTGTCGCGAACGCCTCGAATACCACCACGGCAGCCTCCATGACGTGGGCGGACTTCAACGGCGATGGCTACATGGATCTGTACCTGGGCAGCAGCTACAACAACACCGGCGGGGTGATCTACTACAACAACGGTGCAGGGCAGCTGTCCACGACCAAGAGCGCGGTAGAAGCTTCTAACGCCACGGCGGGGTATCTGTCGGTGGCGGTGGACTGGAACGGTGACGGGCAGATGGACATCATCAAGCTCAGCACCTACGGCGCGTCACAAACCGCAACCCTGTTCACCAACAACGGTTACGGTTCCACCTGGACCTCGAGCCAGCTGGCGTCTGGGCTTGCCAACGTCACCGGCGTGGCTGCGGTGGATTACAACTGGGACGGCGCACAGGATCTGCTGGTGTCGCAGCAGAACGGTAAGGTGGTGCTGGTGCAAAACAGCAAAACCATTGCCGACGGCACCGCGATGCACCTGCACATTGTCGACAGTGAGGGTATCAACGCTTACTACGGCAACACGGTCAATCTGTATAACGCCGCGGGTGTGCTGGTGGCCTCGCAGATCATCAACGCCCAGTCCGGTATCGGCTCGAACGATACCTCTGCGCTGGTGAGTTTCTACGGGCTGGATCCGAATGAGACCTACTCGGCCGAGATCGTCAAGATCACTAATGGCGTGTCGGATAACGTCACCTGGAGCGGCCTGGAGGCGGGCAACGGTAAGGAGGGCTACGTTCTCACTGCCGAAGCGGCCACCGGCGGCCACAGCGGAACGATTACCGGCACCGGGTATAACGACACCTTTATCGCAGAGGATGGCACCTATACCTATAACGGTTCCGGCGGCTGGAATACCCATTCCGACTATGACACCTGGAGCAACACCGGTGGGATGGACGTGGTGGATTACCGTAACGCGACGTCCGGCATTACCGTTGATTTACGCCTCTCCACGGCGCAGGACACCGGGTTTGGCACCACGCGGTTGTTGAACATTGAAGGGATCAACGGCTCGGACTTCGACGATGTCATTACCGGCAACAGCGGTGATAACCAGTTCGAAGGCCGGGGCGGAAACGACACCTTCAATATCGGCAGCGGCGGCCACGACACGTTGCTCTATAAGCTCATCAACGCGTCGGATGCCACGGGTGGTAACGGTCACGATGTGGTGAACGGCTTTACCGTCGGCACCTGGGAAGGCACGGCGGATACGGACCGTATCGACCTGCGCGATCTGCTCTCCGACAGCGGTTATACCGGCACGGGTTCGGCGAGCTATGTGAACGGGGTGGCAACGCTGGACAGCAGCGCGGGGAACATCACCGATTACATCCGCGTGGTGCAAAACGGCAGCAATACCGAAATCCAGGTTGACCTCGACGGTACGGGCGGTCAGTTCTCGCCTACCACGCTGGTGACCCTGAACGGCGTCCAGACGGATCTGGCGACGCTGCTGGCCAATCATCAACTGTTAATTGCGTAAAACCCTGCCGCGGGGAGCGATCCCCGCGGCCTTTTGCGTTTCTTTAGACGACTTGCGTTAACCCGGAGATTATGAAGACACATCCACAGTACGAACCCTGGTTGCAGGGCATGCTCACCATCGCGAAGCACTATCGGCTGGATTTTTCGGCGGAGCATGTTCGGGTCACGATTAACCATGAAAGCCAGTCCCCGCGCCAGCTGGTGCTGGAGGAGATGGCGCGCCAGCTTGGGCTTGGGATGCGTAAGGTGGAAGCAGACGCCGTCTCCCTCGACCCGTGGCGTTTACCGCTGCTGGCGGAGTTCACTGGCGGACAGATCGCGGTTATTAACCGCATGGACAACGACGGCAACGTCAGCCTGCAGTTCAGCGGCGATGGCGGGCTGGAGACAACATTAACGCGGGAAGCGCTCGGCGCACGGCTGAAAACACTGCTGGTGTTGCGCCCGCTCGAATCCACGCCGGATGCCCGCGTGGATGATTACATCAAACCCTATGAGAAAAACTGGTTCTGGCAGCTGGCGCTGAAAGACTGGCGACGCTACAGCGACATCATGCTGGTGGCGCTGGTCGCGAACGTGCTGGCGCTCTCCGGCATGGTCTTCTCCATGCAGGTGTACGACAGGGTGGTGCCCTCGCAGTCTGAAGCCACGCTGTGGGTGCTGTTTGGCGGCGTCATGCTCGCCATCGTGTTCGAATTCATTATGCGCATGCTGCGCGTGCATATTTCGGATGTGGTAGGTAAGCGAGCGGATCTGCGGATCTCCGAGCGGGTGTTTGCTCACGCGCTGCGGATCAAAAACAGCGCCCGCTCTAAATCGACCTGGTCGTTTATCGCCCAGATCCGCGAGCTGGAGTCGGTGCGCGAGCTGATTACCTCCACCACCATTGCGGCGATTTCCGATCTGCCGTTCTTCCTGCTGTTTGTGTTCATTCTGTGGATGATTGGCGGTCCGCTGGTGCTGGTGGTTCTGCTTGCCGTGCCGCTGCTGCTGATCCCGGGCCTGCTGGTACAGCGCCCGTTGGGAAAACTCTCCAGCGAAGGGATGCGCGAATCCGCCATTCGTAACGCCACCCTGGTGGAGGCGGTACAGGGCATTGAGGACATCAAGCTGATGCGCGCCGAACAGCGTTTTCAGAATCAGTGGAACAACACCAACGATGTGGCGGCCACCGTCGGAATGAAACAGCGCTGGCTGACCGGGCTGCTCCTGACCTGGACGCAGGAGGTACAGTCCATAGTTTACGCGGTAGTGTTGCTGGTGGGGTGCTATCTGGTCATCAGCGGTGACATGACCACCGGTGCGCTGGTGGGGACCTCGATTCTGGCCTCGCGCACCATCGCGCCGCTCTCACAGATTTCGGGCGTGCTGTCCCGCTGGCAGTCGGCGAAGGTGGCGAGAAAGGGTCTGGACGACCTGATGCAGCGCCCGATTGACGATCCTCAGCAGGGTAAAAAGGTGCATAAAGCCCATCTGCGCGGGAACTATACCCTCGACGACGTGGGATTCTGGTACGACGACGAGGAAAAACTGACCGTGCTGCACATCAGCAAATTGCAGATCCGCGCCGGCGAACGGGTGGCGGTGCTGGGGCGCAACGGCTCCGGCAAAAGTACCTTGCTGCAGCTTCTGGCCGGGATGCAGGAACCGCAGCAGGGAAGCATTCTGCTGGATGATATTGCCTTAAATCATCTCGACACCGCCGATGTGCGCCGGGATATGCAGCTGCTCAGCCAGCAGGCGCGGCTGTTCTTTGGCTCTGTGCGCGACAATATCCTGATGGGCAACCCGCTTGCTACCGACGAGGAGATCCATCAGGCGCTGGTTAACAGCGGTGCGCTGGAGTTCGTGCGTAAGCAGAAAATGGGGCTGAACTACCTCATCAATGAAGGGGGGGCCGGGTTATCCGGCGGCCAGCGACAGGCGCTGTTGCTGGCGCGCGCCCTGATCACGTCGCCCAATATTCTTCTGCTGGACGAGCCTACCGCCTGGCTGGATGAGATGAGCGAAAAGCAGTTCATTCAGCACTTACAGCAATGGCTGGGCAAGCGCCGGACGCTGGTGGTGGCAACACACCGGCTGCCGATTCTGGATCTGGTTGACCGCATCATCGTGCTGGAAAACGGCAAGGTGGTGATGGATGGCCCGCGCGACGCGATCCTGCGTCAGCACGGTATGGCGCCGCAAAAGGCAGCGCAGCGTACCGTGACCATGAAACCGGCGGCCGTGTCCGAGGAGGGAATGGCATGAATGATCTATCCCGCTATAACAGCCGCCTGAAAGAGCCGCGCCTGCCGCGCTCAACGTGGGTGGCCTGGTCGCTGTTCGCGCTGCTTGCGGCGTTTATCGCCTGGGCGAGTCTGTTTCAGCTTGATGAAGTCACCACCGGCAACGGCAAAGTGATCCCGTCTTCTCACGAGCAGGTCATTCAGTCGCTGGAGGGGGGCATTATCCATAGCCTGCTGGTGCGCGAAGGTGACATCGTTGAACGTGGGCAGCGGCTGGCTCAGCTTGACCGCACCAAAACAGAATCCAGCGTGCTGGAAAGTGAGTCTCGTCTGAATGCCGCGCTGGCCACGGCTGCGCGCCTGAAAGCGGAAGTCAACGACACGGAACTGACGTTTCCGCAAGAGCTGGATGACGACGTTGAACTGGTCAAACAGGAAACGGCGCTCTTCCAGTCCCGTCGCGAAAGCCTGGAAAAAGGGCTGGCCGGTTTGCGTCAGGGGGCTGAACTGGTCCAGCGCGAGCTGTCGTTAACCCGTCCGCTGGTCACTCAGGGGGCGGCGAGCAAGGTGGAGGTGTTACGTCTGGAGCGGCAAAAAAACGAGCTTGAGAACAAAATCACCGAAATGAAAAACCAGTATTACGTGCGCGCCCGTGAAGAGCTGGCGAAAGCGAATGCGGAGATCGAAGCCCAGCGCTCGGTCATGAAAGGGCGCGAGGATTCCCTGACCCGTTTGACCTTCAACGCGCCGGTGCGCGGGATTGTGAAGGACATCGACGTTACCACCGTCGGCGGCGTTATCCCCCCCAATGGGAAACTGATGAGCCTGGTGCCTCTTGACGATCAGATGGTGGTTGAAGCGAAAATTTCACCGCGTGATGTGGCGTTTATCCACCCCGGACAAAAAGCGCTGGTGAAAATCACCGCCTATGACTACTCGATTTATGGTGGACTGACGGGTGAGGTGACCATGATTTCACCCGATACCCTTCAGGATGAGGTCAAAAGAGACGTGTACTACTACCGCGTCTATATCCGTACTGACAGTAACCACCTGACCAATAAACAGGGCAAGGAATTTCCGGTGTTTCCGGGGATGATTGCGACGGTGGATATTAAAACGGGCAGTAAATCCATTCTGGATTATCTGCTGAAACCGCTGAACAAGGCGAAAGAGGCGTTGCGGGAACGCTGACGAACAGAAAAGGGCGCTCGGGAAACCGAACGCCCCAGGATTATACCGGGGAGATTACATCCCCACCCTGGCGTCGCTCCTTCGGAACCACGTTGATGTAATGCGTGACATAGGCAAAATATAACCCGGCATAATTTTCGACGAGCTGCATAAATGCAGGATAAATGGTCATTCGGCCATCCCCTCTGTCTTTAAGATAACCTGCCTCTTGCGCGGATTTAATTATGCGCGCCACGTGGATACGTGAGACAAAAAACGCTTTCGCCAGCGTGCCGGGCGAATAATCAATTATCGCGCCATGTGCAGTTTTGTTTTTAATAGCCTGCAAATATAAATACAGCATAATCATTCGCCCTCCATCTTTATCAATAAATAACCCCACTTCCGGTAACACGGCTTTGAAGGTTAATCCGCGAAACAGATACTCAGCCGCCCGGCGGAAAAAGTTATTTCTCAGAATATCGTTATCTAACAGGTTAAGGTCGATGTTAAATGTCGGGTAAAGAATACTGACGGGTATAAATGCGCCGCTCATGTAACGTTTTAGTTCATCCAGTCCTTTTTGCGTGGGGGCGATGCGCGTCTTTCGGCGATCCTCCATACAGCGCCAGGTCTTAATCCGCCCGGTAGTTCTCAGTAAGGTGATGATAGCAATAACGCTGTTGGGACTGGCGATTTTGTATCGCGAAAATAATGCTTTTATCTCTGAAACAGATTCGGCCTGATTGCCGAATATAAAACAACACATGGCAAGAATAATATTGAACCGTGATTCCTGGAGCATTGTTTTGTAGAACAAGGGTTGTTTTTTATAGATGCTGTCATTGATTTTGTAGTGTTCTATTATTGCCTCGCTAAACCGCGGGTTGTTCTTAATAACATCCCTTCGATGTAGCAAGGCCCTGGATGAGATATGATTATCCATAGCATTTTCTCTTTTTGAGCAAGCCGACGTAATGAAGTGTCCAGACTTCTTTTTCGGAATTTTCATTATACCTTGCAGGGAAAACATTTTCCGTCGTTATTTGCAAAGATTGTTATATTTGCACAGCATATGGATCCAGGCGGTGATTAACGCAAAGATGTTGCAGGGCGAGACGTTGATAACGGTTTATTAACCTACGGGGGTAAGATAAAATTAACCTGTTACGCAGGTTATATTCAGGCTTGTGACATTTCCGCATGTTTTTAGTCTCGATGTGCTGGTCATTATTGACCAGGGCAACGGTGTTTTTGTACCCAGGAGCGCATTATGATTCAAAACAATTCTCACAATAATCATGATTGTCATGCACAGGAATTTGTTATTTCAGCCTGCAGTTTTACGTTCCAGGGGTACCGTCTGTTACTGAAAGAGCAGGGAGGGTTGGCGTCACAGGTGCGTTTTGAGGATGACGTCGCAAATCGGGAAGATGTCTACACTATTATCAAAAATCAGGACGCTAAAATTACGGTCTTTCTCGGGGAAGAGATCGTGGATCTTTTGCAGAGCCTCAGGCACCTTGCCGATCTTCTTAACACACTTCCCGTCATCCGCCCGGTCACTCTGTATGGCAATATACCTGACAGTTGGCTGTACGGGACCTTGCGTAGTTTATTGAATAACAATCAAAAATTATCTCTGATCCGCATCGCCAACAGCGGCGATATTATTGCGCGTGTTCAGAAAAAAAATGACGCATGCAGGGACAGATCTCGCTCATTGCAGGATCATCATGCGGACTGTAGCTTTAAAGACCGTCAAAAAGGGCTCACAAACAGAGAACTTGATGTCTTATTAAATTTCTACCGGGGCATGTCGGTAAATAAACAGTGCAAAAAATTTGGGCTGACGAATAAAACGGTATATACACATCGCAAGGCCGGTTTAAGAAAGCTGCAATTAATCCAGTTGTGGTATAAAAATTCTCAGGGTTTTTCTGCGTCAGGGAGTGGGGAACGGCAGGGCAAAATAGAATCACTGTCCAGTACTGAGGTGGATGTCTTTAATGCGCTGCTTAAAAGGGAGATATTTCCTGCGTATCAAATCATCACCGATGAAAATAAAAAAGGTGTTGGGTTTGAGATTTTATTACGCTGGAACAAGAACGGTAAAATTATCAAGCCTGCCCATTTTCTTACCGGGGTGAAAAATCGTGAGCTATGGTTGAATATCACGGCGCTGGTGCTGCATGCCGCTGTTTCTGGCATCAACAAATATAACGGGAAATATTATTTTTCGGTGAATATACCGCCGGAACTCGCGGCCGGAAATGCCTTGCCCGAGATGGCCAAAAAAGCCATCAAGATGCTGCTCAAACCCCAGTGGGCCGGGAACCTGGTCTTTGAATTTGCTGAAGATATTGATGTGACCAAAGATAAAACCATCCCAGAAACCATGCGTCGCCTGCGCAGTACGGGGTGTCGGTTATTCCTGGATGATTGCTTCTCCAGCCATCAAACCATGTTTCCGGTGAGGCAGGTTCATTTTGATGGTTTAAAGCTTGACCGGGATATTGTCGGAAAGTTTGTCGCTAATGACAATGATTACAAACTTATCAAAGCGATTCAGATATACAGTGACATGACCGGCAGCGAATGTATTGCAGAGGGGGTGGATAGCGAAGAGAAATTTGAAAAGCTGGTGGCGTTAGGCGTAAAAAGTTTCCAGGGATATTATCTTTCCCGCGCCGTGAAAGAGGAGGAGTTAGATCGCATGGTAAGATTGTTTAGCTAATAAAATAAGGCCCCGTGGGGCCTGAGATTATTTACGGCCGAGTAACAGGCCCAGAACAATACCCACTGCACCAGCCGCAATCAGGCCGGTTAACGTGTTATTTCTGACTGCCTCAGTGACATCAGAAACGGCATCACTGGCCTGCGCAGCATATTTTCGTGCTGCCCCTTTCACCTGATGTTTAGGGGAGTCAACGAATTCACCAAACTGCTGCTGAGCAGAGCCCGTCAGTTCGTCGAGTTTATTTTTGGCTTTATCACCAGCATACTGTGCGTTTTTATCAGCGTCGAAATCAGACATTGTTACCTCCTTTTGTGGATAATTAAAGGATAGCCGCTATTTCAACATCTGAGAGCCGTAATGCGGATTCAGGCGCGTTTTAGGATATGTCTCCCTTCGCGCCGCCTTACTCTTCAGACTCGTCTTTGCCGTAAAACAGTTTGCCAATTTTGATGAGAGGACGCCCCTGTGACTTACGGTGAAGGTTGCTGTCACGCAGGGAATATACGCATCCGCAGTACTCCTGCTGATAAAACTGTTCGCGCTTGCTGATCTCAATCATCCGCGACGATCCGCCTTGCTTGCGCCAGTTATAATCCCAGTAGACCATGCCCGGATAGTGGGCTGCCGCGCGCTGACCACAGTCGTTGATCTGCTGCATATTCTTCCAGCGCGAGATGCCAAGGGAGCTACTGATCACACTGAAACCATTTTCCGCCGCGTATAACGCCGTGCGTTCGAAACGCATATCGAAACACATGGTGCAGCGGATCCCACGTTCAGGCTCCCATTCCATCCCTTTTGCGCGTTCAAACCAGTTGTCCGTATCGTAATCCGCATCAACAAAGGGCACGCCGTGTTTTTCCGCAAAACGAATATTCTCTTCCTTACGGATGAGATACTCCTTTTGCGGGTGGATATTGGGGTTATAGAAGAAGATGGTGTAATCAATGCCTGAGGCCTGAATGGCCTCCATTACCTCGCCGGAGCAGGGCGCGCAGCAGGAGTGCAGCAGCAGTTTGTCAGCGCCGTTTGGCAGGGTAAGTTGAGGACGAATGAAGGGGGCTGTGCTCATGGTATTCAACAATATGTTAATGAAATTTATGGAATTGTAGCATAGATCCCGCACAGCCGGGATCTCTGCACAGCGCGCGCCGTTTACCCGGCAAATTTCAGCAGCGCTTCTCCATCCAGGCGATAGCGCACCCACTCGGACTGCGGGAGCGCGCCAATGCTCAGATAGAAGTCGATTGCCGGCTGGTTCCAGTCCAGTACGCTCCATTCCAGACGACCACACTGGCGTTTTACGGCGAGCTGCGCGATATGTTTCAGCAAGGCTCTTCCCGCGCCTTTACCGCGATAATCCGGGGATACATACAGGTCTTCCATATAGATACCGTTGCGGCCAAGCCAGGTTGAATAGCTGGTGAAGAACACGGCATACCCAGCGATCTTACCTTCATACTCCGCGATCAGCGCTTCGGTTTTACTGTCTGCGCCAAAGAGGGTTTCGCGGATCTCGTCCGGCGTGGTGATCACTTCTTCCGGTGCTTTTTCATAGACCGCCAGCTCATAAATCATGGCGTAAATGGCCGCCGCATCCTCGGGGCGGGCCTGACGAATGGTAATGCTCATGGTATTTCCTGCATGTTTTGCGATTGATGGCGCTAAGCATACGGAGTATTGTCCGAAGAATTAAGTGCAATGAAATCAACAAATGATGAATATTATGCATCCGGCCCTGAGACGCCTTGATTTAAACCTGCTGCCCGTTTTCGACGCCATTTACCGTCACCGTTCGGTTCGCCTGGCCGCCGATGAGTTAGCGATGAGCACATCGGCACTGAGCCATGCGCTGTCACGTTTGCGAACGACGCTGAATGATCCGCTATTTTTCCGGGAAGGGCATCGCATGTCACCCAGCGTGTATGCCACACAGCTCGCGCCGTCCATTGCTTCTGCTTTGTCGTTTCTTAATCATGAGCTTACACCGCAGCCGGAGTTTGAAGCGGACAAAAGTAGCGAGAGCCTGCACATTGCGATTACAGATTTTACCGCGCTTTGTATATTCCCGGCCCTGATGCACAAGTTGCAGGATGCCGCGCCGGGTTTGCGTTTTGAACTGCGCTATCTGCCACACAGCCCCGCGCTGACGGAGCTGCTGGCAGGCGAAGTGGATCTGGCGCTCGGTTTCAGCACGGCGGAGGAGATCCGCCATCCTGAACTGGAGGAGATAAGCTGGTTTGAAGATGAGTATGTGGTCATCAGCAACACAAGCCGGACACGTCTGACGCTTGAGGATTATCTCGCGGCCCGCCATCTGGTAGTCACCCCCTGGAATGAGAAGCAGGGCGTGCTGGATTTACGGCTGGAGGAGTTGGGCTATACCCGGCACATTGCGATCAAAACCCCGTCAATGCTCAGCGCACCGTTTATCGTTGCGCAAAGCGATCTGCTGATGGCCATTCCCCGGTATGCAGCCGAAAAGCTGAAGGCGGCCGTGAATATCAACATTTTTACCTTACCGTTCGCCATTCAAAAATTTGACGTGAAAATTTACTCCCATAAACGCAGCGGTCAGCGGGGCGCAACCCGCTGGCTGAAAGAAGAGTTGCAAAGATTAGCAATAGAAATGAAGGCTGGGTAAGCGCAGCGCCAGTCGGCAGGAAGGGGCATATCGTTGCGCGACTGCTATGACCGGTATCATCAGGAGACTGAAATGAAATCAGATGTTAATGTTTTACTCAGTAAAATCATTGAGTTGCTTGTTTCATGTAATGAAAGTGTTTGGTCAAAGAAACTCATCTATTTTCGCGAACAGCTGGACTCTGATTATGAGCAGGCCTTGTTAGGTATCAGGTCTATTTTCGCAGGGGCAGGGTCCTTTAACGACTTAATACTGCAAAATAACGGCAAAATGCTGCGAGAAGAGAACAACGCGCTTAATAGGTTACAAGATGAGCTATACAGCTTAACGAAAGCAGAGATCTCCGCGCGTAACATTTAAAATCCAGTTAAAAGATGTGGTAGAAGACCTCTGCCACCAGTTTGAATAAAAAGTATAAATAATACCAAACCAAATGATTAATAACGTATGTTATCTGAGATATGGCCTCGCGCCTGCCGCAAGTCATCGGCAGGCGCGCGGGGGCCGTAACTGATAGGGGTTCAGTTGGTATCTCAGTAAAATATATGTTAAGCATGCGGTCCCTGTAACAGGGGACAGCGGATCCAAAAGCTAACTTATTAAATGATTAGCTATCGCGGGGCACTCTTATTATCAAAGGGGTTGTCTCAAATCCGTGTGGGCATTTGCGCGCATTGCAATGCTCAGCGTATGAGCAGTCTTCAGAATCCAGGTTTTTATTAAAAGGACAGGCCATTTTGTTTTTTATTTCGTCCCACAGGTTCTCATTGTATGGCGAGACGTTATAAAGGGATATTTGGTTGAACACCCCATTTACAAAAATTCCATTTTTTGTTGTATGTATTCTGTCTCCGGGCAAAAGATAGATGTCACTCTCGTACCAAATTATTAATCTTAATAATTTCAAACCAACAATGTGCGAATAAACGATTCCTGTGTTAGGGCAAATGACAGAACTTAATACTCGCCACGACATCATACTCTTCTCCATAAGATATTTTTACCTGGATTTAGGTTTAGCACGTGATTAGACATCAATCAATGTTGTAACTCATTGATATTGATCGTTATTTTAAGGTGTTGTGATTTTTCTCTATATATAACAATGGTTTGTGCAATATGGTTTCGATAATTATTTTGAATTATATATCTTACATCAAAGAGGAGTGGTTTGATTTTGACCGTTTACAGGTTCTGAACGCAAAAAAATAAGATTTCGTAGAAGCCTTTATTATTAAGGAAAATTTAATCATGGCGGAAACCATTTCATTTCAACATGTTACCTGGTTTAAAGTTTAGATGGTTTTTTGAATTATTATCAATGCTGCTTATCGATTCCAGCGAATAAAGGGTACTGGTGACGCTTTTTTTTGGCTTAGCCATAGAAAATGGCTTAATTCGAATGTTGAGGCCAGCATTTCAAAGAGAAATTATTCAGAATTACTTATGTATGATAATGCGCTTCAAGAGCCTGATAACCCTATGAAAGCAGTTGTTTACATAATGTTGCTTTAAAGGGTACCATACCCCCATATAGTATCAGGAGGCCGTATGCCGCACTCACCCGAAGATAAAAAACGTATCCTCACTCGCGTTCGTCGCATTCGGGGCCAGGTTGATGCCCTTGAACGTGCGCTGGAGTCGGGCGACCCCTGTCTGGCCATCCTGCAGCAAATTGCCGCCGTGCGCGGCGCTGCCAATGGCCTGATGGGCGAAATGGTTGAAATTCACCTCAAAGATGAGCTGGTAACGGGGGAAACCACGCCGGATCAGCGAGCCGTGCGCATGGCAGAAGTCGGCCATTTACTGCGCGCTTATCTAAAATAAACCCACACACCACACAATAAGGGAAGACACTATGAAATCTCGCGCAGCCGTCGCATTTGGCCCTGGCCAGCCGCTCAAAATCGTTGAAATCGACGTTGCACCGCCGAAGAAGGGCGAAGTGCTGATCAAAATTACCCATACCGGGGTGTGCCATACCGATGCCTTTACGCTGTCGGGCGACGATCCGGAAGGCGTTTTCCCGGCGGTGCTCGGCCATGAAGGGGGCGGTGTGGTGGTGGAAGTGGGCGAAGGCGTGACCAGCCTGAAGCCGGGCGACCACGTAATCCCGCTGTACACCGCAGAATGCGGCGAGTGTAAGTTCTGTAAATCCGGTAAGACCAACCTCTGCCAGGCGGTTCGCGCCACTCAGGGCAAGGGGCTGATGCCGGACGGTACCACCCGTTTCTCCTATAACGGCGAGCCGGTTTACCACTACATGGGCACCAGCACCTTCAGTGAATACACCGTTTGCGCGGAGATCTCACTGGCGAAGGTGAACCCGCAGGCGCCGCTGGATAAAGTCTGTCTGCTGGGCTGCGGCGTCACCACCGGGATTGGGGCAGTACACAACACGGCGAAAGTGAAAGAGGGCGACACCGTGGCGGTGTTCGGTCTTGGCGGGATTGGTCTGGCGGTGATTCAGGGCGCGGTCCAGGCGAAGGCCGGGCGGATCATCGCGGTGGATACCAACCCGGAGAAATTCAAACTGGCGGGTGAAATGGGCGCGACCGATTTCGTGAACCCGAAAGATCACGAAAAACCGATTCAGGAGGTCATTGTTGAGATGACCGACGGCGGCGTGGACTTTAGCTTCGAATGTATCGGCAACGTGAACGTGATGCGTTCCGCGCTTGAATGCTGCCACAAGGGCTGGGGCGAGAGCATTATCATCGGCGTGGCCGGTGCGGGCCAGGAGATCAAAACTCGTCCGTTCCAGCTGGTAACCGGGCGCGTATGGCGTGGCTCAGCGTTCGGCGGCGTGAAAGGGCGCACGCAGCTGCCGGGGATGGTTGAAGATGCGATGGCCGGGAAAATCCAGCTCGATCCGTTCATCACCCACCGTTTACCGCTGGAGCAGATCAACGAGGCGTTCGATCTGATGCATGAAGGTAAATCCATTCGTACCGTTATTCATTTCGGCGACAAGTAACTCTTCTGCCAGCGGTTTTTCGCCGCTGGCGTTTCTTTAATAATCTTCTCTAAAGTGTGACCAGTGCGGCGTTTTTAGCCGTAATCTAAATCTCAGCCGTGCCGATGACTATTTAACAGGCGTGTTTTTACGCATCTTACCTACAAGAGAGTCGACGGTCATGGACAACACTACTTCGATGCCAGCGCAGCGCAAGCTGGGCTTCTTGCATCACATCAGGCTGGTTCCGCTGTTTTCCTCCATTCTCGGTGTCATTATTCTGCTATTTGCCTTGAGCGCAGGTCTGGCGGGGTATTTCCTTTTACAGGCCGACACCGATCAGCAGGATGTCACGTCTGAAATTCAGGTGCGTATGGGGCTGTCGAATAGCTCAAACCATCTGCGAACCGCGCGTATCAATATGATCCACGCCGGGGCGGCGAGCCGTATCGCGGAAATGGATGCGATGAAGCAAAACATCGCTGAGGCGGAAAAACGGATCAAGCAGTCTCAGGAAGGGTTTAATGCCTACATCAATCGCCCGGTTCGTACGCCTGAGGATGAAGCGCTGGATGCCGATCTGAAAACACGCTATGACGCCTATATCGCAGGCCTGCAGCCGATGCTTAAGTTTGCTAAAAACGGCATGTTTGAAGCCATCATTAACCATGAAAACGAAAGCGCCCGCCCGCTGGATGATGCCTACAACGCCGTGCTGCTGAAGGCGATAAAGATCCGCACCGAGCGCGCGAACGCCCTGACGGTTAAGGCACACAGCCGCACCCAGCTGGGTCTGATGTTTATGGTGGGCGCGTTTGCCCTGGCGCTGGTGCTGACGGCCATGACCTTTGTCGTGCTGCGTCGCACGGTTATCACCCCGTTGCAGCGCGCCGCGAAACGCATTGAAAATATCGCCAAAGGCGACCTCACCATGCCGGACGATGTGGCCGGACGCAGCGAAATTGGCCGCCTGACACGCGACCTGCAAACCATGCAGCACTCGCTGGAGAACACCGTCGGTACCGTGCGTCAGGGGGCGGAAGAGATCTATCGTGGCACCAGCGAAATCTCCGCAGGCAACACCGACCTCTCTTCCCGTACCGAGCAACAGGCGGCAGCCATTGAGCAGACGGCAGCCAGCATGGAGCAGCTCACCGCAACGGTGAAACAGAACGCCGATAACGCGCACCATGCCAGCAAGCTGGCGGAAGATGCCTCCGGTAAAGCCAGCCGTGGCGGCCAGATGGTCTCCGGGGTGGTTAAAACCATGGGCAATATCTCTACCAGTTCGAAGAAGATTTCCGAAATTACCGCCGTGATTAACAGTATCGCCTTCCAGACCAATATCCTGGCGCTCAACGCGGCGGTAGAAGCAGCGCGTGCGGGTGAGCAGGGGCGCGGGTTTGCTGTGGTGGCAAGCGAAGTTCGTACTCTGGCAAGCCGCAGTGCGAATGCCGCCAAAGAGATCGAAAGCCTGATCAACGAATCCGTTTCGCTGATTGACCAGGGCTCGGGCGAAGTCGTCGCCGCCGGTAATACCATGAATGAAATCGTCGAAGCGGTTAAACGCGTCACGGACATTATGCTGGAGATCGCCGCCGCGTCTGATGAACAGAGCCGTGGTATTGAGCAGGTGAGCCAGGCGATTTCTGAGATGGATAAAGTGACCCAGCAGAACGCCTCGCTGGTGGAAGAGGCTTCCGCCGCGGCGGCATCGCTGGAAGAACAGGGCGCGCGTCTGACCGAGGCGGTGGGTGCATTTCGACTGAGCGGCGCGAAGCAAGGCCGGGCGGCAACGTCTGCGCCAGTGGCGAAGAATGCGCCGCTGCGTCCGGCGGCAGCGGTTTCCGGGGATAACTGGGAGACGTTCTGAGTGGCGTGTTGTGTCGGGTGGCGGCTTCGCCTTACCCGACCTACAAATAAAAAGGGACCTTTCGGTCCCTTTTTTCATCGCTTACTTTTTATCGGGTAACGCATACGCGATAACGTAATCACCGCGATCCGGTGACTGGCGGGCGCCGCCAGCGTTAATGACGATGTACTGTTTACCGGTTTTCGGTGAAACGTAGGTCATTGGCCCGGACTGGCTGCCGACCGGCAGACGGTCTTTCCAGATCTCTTTTCCGGTGGCGGTATCGAACGCGCGCAGGTAGAAATCCTGAGTGCCGGCAAAGAACAGCAGGCCAGACTGGGTGGAGAGTGACGCGCCAAGGGTTGGCATCCCGATAGGGATCGGCATATGCATGCGAATACCCAGCGGGCCGGTATCTTCCACGGTGCCCACCGGAACCTGCCACACCAGCTTGCCGGATTTCAGGTCAACCGCGGACATCGTGCCAAACGGCGGTTTCTGGCATGGAATACCCAGCGGTGACAGGAAACGCTCGCGCATGGCGCCGAACGGCGTGCCGTCCATGGGCACAATACCCATCTCAATCCCGCTGGCGTCTTTCGCCACGCTGGCGCGCGGTACCATGTAGTTGGCCAGTCCCAGGCGCATATCGTTGACGAACATCAGCCCGTTGTTCGGATCGACCGAGACGCTGCCCCAGTTCATCCCGCCCAGTGAGCCAGGGAACTGCAGGGAACGATCGAGACCCGGCGGGGTAAAGACCCCCTGATGGCGCATCTCTTTAAACTGGATGCGGCACAGCAGCAGGTCGACAGGCGTCGCGCCCCACATGTCGGATTCGGTCAGGGTCTGGTTGCCAATCATCGGCATACCGACGGAATACGGCTGCGTCGGGGAGTAGCGTTCGCCCTGCACGTTACCCGCCGGGGCCGGACGTTCTTCCACTTTCGCCACCGGTTTGCCGGTTTCGCGGTTGAGCATAAAGATCATGCCCTGTTTACTGGTCTGCACCAGAACCGGCGTGGTTCCGCCTTTACCGTCTGGCAGATCGTACAGCAGCGGTTGAGAAGGCAGATCGAAGTCCCACAGGTCGTGATGGGTGGTCTGGAAATGCCAGCGGACCTGGCCGGTGGTGGCGTCAACGGCAACGATGGAGGAGCTGTATTTATCATCCAGCGCGGTGCGTTCTCCGGCCCAGAAATCTGGCGTGGCGTTACCGGTTGGCAGGTAAATCAGGTTCAGTTTTGCGTCATAGGACATTGCAGACCAGACGTTCGGTGTACCGCGCGTGTAGGTCTGGCCTTCCGGCGGCAGGCCGGTCAGGTTCGGATTACCCGGATCCCACGCCCAGGCCAGTTTACCGGTATGAACGTCATAGGCGCGCACCACGCCCGGCGGTTCGCCGGTGGAGAAGTTATCCGCCACGCGTCCGCCGACTACCACCACGTTTCCTGCCACCAGCGGCGTGGAGGTTTGCTGATAGTAGCCCGGTTTAATCTCACCCATACCCACGCTCAGATCCACGGTACCTTTGTCACCAAAGTCTTTGCAGGCTTTACCGTTATCGGCGTTGATGGCAATCAGGCGGGCATCGGTGGTGGGCAGGAACAGACGGCGCGGACAGGCGGCGGGCTGCGCATCAGCCTGTGACGTTGTCACGTTTTGTGAATCTTCAAAATAGCCCAGCCCACGGCAGCGCTGCCAGTTCGGGGCCGTGGCTTTGGCGTCGTAACGCCACTTCTCTTTCCCGGAATCTACATCCAGCGCCAGCACTTTGCTGTACGGCGTACAGACGTAGAGCGTGTCGCCAATCTGCAGCGGCGTGTTCTGGTCTTCCGCACCGGAGCCGTTGCTCTGAGGGATATCCCCGGTATGGGCAACCCACGCGACTTTCAGCTCGTTAACGTTCTGCTTGTTAATCTGGTCAAGGGCCGCAAAACGATCCCCGTGGGTGGTGTTACCCCAGTGTTCCCAGTTCTTCTGCTGTTCGCCAGCCGCGACCGGTTTCACCGGCACCGGCTCATTCGCCGCCACCAGCGTTTGGGGTTTAAACATCCAGCCCAGGCTGACCAGCATTGCCACGGCGATCAGCGCCGCCACGCTAAAAGCCGGGCCTTTTTTCACCGGAGTCGCACGGTTTGCCGCACGCAGGAACGGCCAGACGAGGGCACACAGGAATGCCAGCACCGCAAAGGTGAAGAGGCGTGAGAAGAGCGGCCAGAAATCCCAGCCGGCATCGCTTACCGCCCAGAACAGCGACGCGATAAACGCGATGCCATACAACACAATCCCGCTGTTGCGGTTGATGAAAATCAGGATCGCGGCAATCACCATTACCACGCCCATGATCAGGAAGTATCCACTTCCGCCTACGGTGACGAGTTTAAAACCCAACCCGCCAACGGCCAGACCGACGATTGCCATCAGTCCGGCAAGGAGCCACTGCAGGATACGGGGTATCCCACGTGGCGCGTTGCCAAATGCCATCTCTTTCTCCTTAAGATCCCCCGCTGCACAGCACGACAACGTGCCGGAAGTGTACCAGGTGGGTAATAAATGCAGTGGGAATAATGATTAATACGCTTGAATTCGGGGTTGATAAAACATTTACGAACCATTTGGTGAATTCGTCGCTATGATAAAACTGTTAAATTGTTTTGCGCAATTGTTAATAAATGATTTCGCATTAAATGATTAGAACGCAGGAATGACCCTCGCCCCGGGGGGAGAGGGTCAGGGCAAGGGGAAAGGAATCAGGCAGGCATCGATTTACGTATCGCGCTCAGCAGCGTCTGTGCACCTGAGGAGAGCGGCGTATCAACGCGGGTTAAAATGCCAATCGGCTCGCCGGCGCCGGGCGAGGTCACCGGCAGTGCGGTGAGCGTGCCCTGGCGTAAATCATCTTTGACCGCACCGGAGGGGACGAACCAGACGTAGTCATAATCCACGGTAAGCTGGCGTGACAGGGAGGCGGACAGGGTTTCAATACAGCCTGTCGGCAGCGTACAGCCCTGCATCTGCAGTAACGTTTCGGCATTTTGCCGTGGAACCGTACCTTTTGGTGACACGACCACCGGCCACTCCATCACCCGGCTTAGGGTTACCGTATCCTGCAACAGAGGATGGTTGGGGCGTACCACCAGCTTCAGGGATTCCAGGAACAGCAGCTCATAATTCAGACCCACCATCAGTTCAGGATCTGACATCCGTCCGATACCCAGATCCAGCTCGCCGGATTTCAGCCCCGCAAGCAGCATGGTGTTATTCATGGTGGCGACCTGCAGGGTCGTATGTTTTTGCTGTTTGTGAAACTGACCGATCACCGGCGGTAGAATGCCCAGCGCCGCCGTGGGCAGGGCACCCACACGGACAATCTCGTGCGTCTGCTCTTCTTTACGGTTTAGCGCCTGTCCGGCGGTATTGAGCGCATCAAGCACTTTTACTGCATGGGTCAGAAACTGCTCGCCGACCAGGGTCAGTTGTGCGCCCAGACGGCCGCGATCGAACAGACGGGCACCGGTCAGTTGTTCCAGCTCGTTAAGCGTTTTTGAGAGAGCAGGCTGGCTTAGGTTAAGGGTTTCAGCCGCACGCCCCAGCGTTCCCTGTTGAGCGACGGCCACAAATGTATGCAAATGGCGCAAGCGAATGCGCTGACTGAACAGACCATTTTTTTCCATAGGCGATGTTAAAAACAGAGCGATGCGGGTGACAAGCTAAGTTGTTTAATTTTGATAACTTGATAGCAAAATATTTTTAACATTTGATCTGTTTGAGTTACAACATGTTTTTGGCGGGGAGCTGAACGTCCTTGTTCATTTATTGCACATTCGGGCAGGGAAACGTTAAATCACGCCATCACCGCCGTCGGAACACCATACCTGGCCGGTCGTAAAGGAACACTCATCTGACGCCAGCGTGACGTATAAAGGTGCAATCTCCACCGGCTGGCCCGGACGGCCCAGCGGTGTGTCACCCCCAAACTGCTTCACTTTCTCCATCGGCTGGCCGCCGCTGGATTGCAGCACCGTCCAGTAAGGCCCGGGAGCCACGGCATTAACGCGAATGCCCTTCGGCCCCAGTTGTTTGGCAAGGGATTTGGTAAACACCGCCAGACAGGCTTTGGTCTGGGCATAGTCCAGCAGGACAGGGCTGGGTTTTACCGCCTGCACCGAGGAGGTGTTAATAATTGCCGCAGGGGCTTTCAGATGGCGAAGCGCCGCTTTGGTGATCCAGAACGGGGCATAAACGTTGGTTTTAAACGTGGCATCGAAATCTTCGGTAGTGAGTTCTTCCAGCGATTCCCGATACTGCTGGCGACCGGCGTTATTCACCAGAATGTCCAGCCCGCCAAGTTTAGCCACCGCTTCTTCCACCAGGTTCTGGCAGAAGGTTTCATCCCGGACATCCCCTGGCAGCGCGACGGCGTTGCGTCCTTCGGCCTTGATAAGGTCGATAACCTCTGCGGCGTCTTTCTCTTCTTCAGGCAGATAATTAATGGCGACATCGGCGCCTTCACGGGCGTAGGCAATGGCCACCGCGCGGCCGATACCGGAGTCACCGCCGGTAATCAGCGCTTTTTTGCCCGCCAGACGGCCGTGGCCTTTATAGCTCGTTTCCCCGTGATCGGGAACAGGTTGCATCTCAGAAGCCAGTCCTGGTGGCGTCTGCGGCTGTTCCGGGAAAGGGGGTTGCGGATAAGCGTTCGTACGTTGTTGAGTATCACTCATAGCTGACTCCTTAAGCCAATAGGTGAGTTAGGATGAAAATACAGCGTTAACGCTTCGCTGAGTTATTTCTGCAGATGATCGACACGCACCACGGAAGGCGATGACTTTTTATCAAGCGAACCGTTAATGCTGATCATCTGGTCTGGTTTGACTGTTCTGCCGTCAAAAACTGCTTTTGGGATAATAACGTCGATTTTTCCGGATTTATCCTGAAATACATACTTATCGCCGCTACCGTCAATAAGGTTGCCGCGCAGTGAAATGGTCGCGCCATCATGCATTTGTTTCGCCTGGTCGATGGTCATAATACGGGCATCATCCGTGCCGCGATAACCGCTATCCAGTGCATGCGGAGGAGGCGGTGCTTCACCCTTTTGTAACCCGCCGTTATTATCAGCCCATGCGGTTGGCACCATAAATATTAAAAAAGCGGAAATAAGTGATAATTTCATCTGATATCCTTCATTTAAGGTGTCTTGACTTATTAAGTATTGTTGCTATTCCTTTATGTGGCAAATGTGATAAGTCTTAAAAACATTCGCCATACAAAACAGAACGTTTGGTAAATAAGCGAAACGGTGATAGCTACCATGAATGATAAAAATGAAAAGTTACCCGGGATAAATGAGAGTTATCGCTTGCTGAGGTTTGAATATGCATTTCGCCAGGTCGGATTTATTGTGTTACTGAGTATTATCATCGCGGCGATTGCTGGTCTGTTTACAAGTGGGATAGTGAGTGACACGGAGAAAACCAATTCTGCAAAATCCCTGACCCTCAACTATGAGCGCTTTGCGCGTCGGCAAACGGAGTCGCGACTTCAGCTGACCTTTCCGGTCAACAACGAGGGCAAATACACCGTGAGCATGACCAGCGAGAGCAGCGACGCCTACGAGCCGGGCAGCGTCTGGCCGCAGCCAGACAGCATGTACAGCCGCGGGAACACGCTCTATTTTGTCTATAATCATCTTGAAAAATCGCCACATTTTGCGGTCTGGCTGTTCATTACCCCGACCAGAGGCGGTAAATGGCACAACGTCATTCGTGTAAACAACCTGCCGGATATTCCTTTCTGGCAATTTATTTACCCTTAGGAGGCTGCCATGGATATGGTTTTTAGGGCGTTGGCAATTTACCTGTTTCTGGTGGTGGTCTTCAAAGTGGCCGGACGACGTGCGTTGCTGCAGATGACCAGCTTTGACCTTATTCTCCTGTTAATTATCAGCGAAGCAACCCAGCAGGCCCTGCTGGGGGAGGATTTTTCGGTCACGGGTGCAATGATAACCATCACCACGCTGGTGGTTGTGGATATTATTTTTGGACTGATGAAAAAGTATTTTTCGCCGGTGGAGAATATTCTGGATGGCACGCCGGTAATTCTGGTTGAGAACGGCGTGCCCTTAGCAGATAAACTCAAAAAGGTCGATGTTTCATGTGATGATATTCTGGTTTCGGCCCGGCAGAATAATGGTATTACAAAGTTAAGCGAAATCAAATATGCCATTCTGGAACGTAATGGCCATATTTCCATTATTCCTGAGAAAAAATGAGAGGCCTGATGATGAGCAATCTATACCACGACAACACCATTACCGTGGCTGAACTGACCAAAAAACTGGCGAGCAGGTTAATCGATGCCGGGCTTCGCTTAACAACCGCAGAATCCTGCACCGGCGGGAAGCTTTCGGTGGCGCTCTGCGCGGAAGAGAACACTGCCGATTTTTATGACGTGGGGCTGGTCGTCTTCAGCGATAGCGCGAAGGAGAGGATCCTGGGCGTAAGCCCGGAAACCCTCGCGCGGTTTACCGCCGTCAGTGAACAGACCGTCACCGAGATGGCGGCCAGCATCCGCGACATTGCCCAGGCCGATGTCAGTATCGCCATCAGCGGCTATGCCGGGCCGGAAGGGGGAGAAGACGGCACGGCGGCGGGGACCGTGTGCTTCGCCTGGAATATCGGCGGAAAGACGGAAACGAGCAGGGTGCTCTTTTCCGGCGACTGCCAGGACGTGGTGGAAAAAGCGGTGCATTACTCGCTGGCTGAATTAGTGACGAAATTATCGGGCTGAAATAACGCGGAGGTTTTATGGCTGTGATGGTCATTACTGGCGGGACGGCGGGCGTGGGGAAAGCCACGGCGCTGCACTTTGCAAAAGCGGGCTACGATGTGGGCATTATTGCGCGCGAGGAGACAAGCCTTCACTCGACCCAGGAAGAGCTACGCCGTTTTGGCGTCAATGCGTTGGCCGTGCAGGCGGATGTGGCCGACAGTCAGGCGGTGGTGGATGCCGCCAACGAAATTGAGTATCGCCTTGGGGCGATAGATGTGTGGGTCAATAATGCCATGGGGGCGGTGCTGGCGCCGTTTCGGACCATGACGCCGGATGAATTTCGCCGCGTCACAGAAGTCACCTACCTTGGCTACGTGAACGGTACCCGTGCCGCGCTGGAACTGATGGTGCCGCGCGATCGGGGCGTGATTATTCAGGTTGGCTCCGCGCTGGCCTACCGCTCCATTCCTCTGCAGTCCGCCTACTGCGGCGCCAAAGCCGCGATCCGGGGCTTTACCGATGCGGTGCGTACCGAGCTGATGCATGAGAACAGCCGGGTGCAGCTCGCCATGGTCCAGATGCCGGGGCTGAATACCCCGCAGTTTGAATGGGCACGGAATAAGTTTGCCTGGGCGATGCGCCCGGTTCCGCCGGTGTTTGAGCCGGAAGTGGCCGCGAGTGCCATTTTCAGGGTGGCGCAAAAACCGGTGCGCGAGCTGTGGGTGGGCAGCAGTACCATCCAGTCGATTGTCGGCCAGTTCCTCTTCCCCGGCTTTCTTGACCGTCTGATGGTGAAAAAGGCCTGGGAAGGGCAGATGACCGACACCCTGAACGCAGAAGACCGGCGGGATTATCTCGACCAGCCGGTCAACGACCTGCACAAAATCCACGGCCATTTCTCTGCTGAGGCGAAAACGCGCGCCAGCGCCGTCTCCTCTGGCGCGCCCGGGAAAGTGCTGCTGGGCTCCCTGGCCGTCGCAGGGATTGTGCTCACACGCCTGATGCGCGGCCGCAAAAAGTAGTCAGCGCAGCGCGCTACGGTTTGTCCAGAACCAGCGATAGCCGTAGCCGCCTATATCCAGCTCAACGGTTTTGCCGCAGACCAGCGCATCCTCGTAGCGTTTGTCTGCCAGACAGGCGGTCCATGTGGCGTGGCGGATCCCTCTGGCGGTGAAGGTCACCGGTTTATCGCTGAAATTAACAAAGGTAAGAATGCTGCGATCTTCAGCCTCGTAGTAAATTCCCAGCACTGCATCATTATCGATGGCGATAAGATGAAACGGCGCCACGGCAATCTCCGGGAATTCAGACCGCGTGTTGGCGATATCGATAATCCGGTGCAGCAGCGAGTTGCGGTGCAACAGCGAATCCGCCACGTTAATTTTCTGATAACGATAGGGCCCATGGTCAATGATGGGCGCGATAAAGCTCTGCGGGTCTGCGTCAGAGAAGCCACCGCCCTGAGAGGGCGCCCACTGCATGGGCGTACGCACGGCGTAACGCTCTTCTAAATCCAGATCATCACCCATGCCGATTTCATCCCCGTAGCGCATAACGGGCACCCCGGGCAGGGAGAACAGCACGGCGTGGCAGAGTGCCAGCCGCTTCTGGTCGCCATTCAGCATCGGCGCCAGGCGACGGCGGATCCCACGCTGGTACACGTTCATCTCTTCATCTGGGGCGAACGTGTCGAGGACGAACTGTTTATCCTTTTTACCGATCCCCTCCAGATCCAGCTCGTCGTGGTTACGCAGCCAGTTGGCAAAGCAGCAGGAGTCCGGCGGGACGATCATTTTCTTCACCGCATTGCGCAGCGGGCGGGCGCTTTTCCTGGCCAGGCTCACGTAGAAATATTTATTAAGCCAGAAGTTAAGCACCAGATGAAGGCGGTCGTTATTGCCGAAATAGTCTTTGTAGGCTTCCACCTCTACGTCAACTTCACCGAGCAGGATCGCCTGCGGGTTATGTTGGGTAATCAGGCGGCGCAAGTGCTCCAGGATCCACAGCCCCTTTTTCTCGTCACCGCTTCCGGCCTGGGTGGTGAGATGCGACGCGGCGTCCAGACGGAATCCCGATACGCCGAGCTTGAGCCAGAAGAGGATAATGTTCTCTATCTCTTTAATTACCGCAGGTGAGGTGAGGTTGAGATCAGGCTCGTGGCGATAAAACATATGCCGGTAGTATTGACCTGCCTCGTCATCCCATGTCCAGATGCTCTTTTCCACGCCGGGGAACATCGGAGGCGTATCGTCATCGTCATTATCTGACCACAGATAATAGTCGCGAAAGGGGGATTTCGGGTTGCGCCGGGCCTCCTGAAACCAGGGGTGGGCGTCCGACGTATGCTGGATCAACAGCTCGATAATGACCTGCATCCCCAGCTCACGTGCCTGCTCAATAAAAGCGATAATATCCGCCAGTTTGCCGAACCGGGGGTCGACCTGCAGGTGGTCGCTGACGTCATACCCTTCGTCCAGAAAAGGGGTAAGGTAAAACGGAGTGATCCAGATTACTGTCGCCCCCATGCGGCGTATATATCGCAATTTGGCCGTTATTCCGGCGATGTCTCCGCAGCCATCGCCGTTTAAATCGTAAAACAGTGCCGTATCAATTTGATAAATAATGGCCCGTGTATGCCATCCTGCCATCCTGCACCTCAGTGGTAACCTTCTGTATCAGAAACTTTTCCCCGAAAGACGTAGTAACTCCAGGCGGTGTACACCAGGATCACCGGAATAATCAGTAACGTCCCCACCAGCATAAAGAGCTGGCTGGCGGGCGGGGCCGCGGCATCCCACAGGCTAATGCGCGGCGGAATAATGTTCGGCCACAGGCTGATGCCCAGTCCGCTAAAACCGAGGAAGATAAGCCCAAGCGTCAACAGGAACGGACGCGCGTGGCTGGCCGGGTTGCGGGTCAAGCGCCAGATCCACAGGCTAAATATGCCCACCAGCAGAGGCACCGGCAGGAACCAGAAGAAGTTAGGCAGGGTAAACCAGCGCTCGGCCACGTACTGCCAGCCGAGTGGCGTCCAGATGCTCACCACCGCGATGACGACAATCAGCGCCAGCAGCACGTGGCGGGTCAGTTCGCGCATGCGGTTTTGCAGTGCACCTTCGCTTTTCATGATAAGCCACGTGGTGCCCAGCAGCGTATAGGCCACCACCAGCCCGATACCGCAGAACAGGTTGAAGGGGGTCAGCCAGTCGAGGGCAGACCCCACGTAGCGTCGGCCTTCCACTTCAAAACCGTTGATCACCGCGCCGACCACCACGCCCTGGCTGAAGGTGGCGAGTAGCGAGCCTCCGGCAAAGGCGTAGTCCCAGAACTGGCGGTGAGAGGGCGTCGCTTTGAAGCGGAACTCAAAGGCGACGCCGCGAAAGATAAGACCGATCAGCATGGCGGTAAGCGGAATGGTGAGCGCATCAATGATCACCGCATAGGCCAGCGGAAAGGCGCCAAAGAGCCCTGCGCCGCCCAGCACCAGCCAGGTTTCGTTGCCGTCCCAGACGGGGGCCACGCTGTTCACCATCACGTCGCGCTCTTTAGCATCGCCCACGAAGTTAAACAGCAGACCGATCCCCAAATCAAAGCCATCCATGATGATGTACATCAGGGTGGCGAAGACGATGATGGCAAACCAGATAACCGAGATATCGACGCCCATCAGATTCTCTCCTCTTCCGGAACAGACTCAGCGGCAGACAGCGGACGGGCGGGGGTGCCCGAGGTGTTTGAGGTTAGCGTGTCCACCGGCTGTGGTCCTTTCTTAATCAGACGCACAAGGTAGACATAGCCCACGCCAAACACCGAGCAATAAACGACGATGAAGGCCAGCAGGCTGATGCTCATCTGCAGCGTGCTATGCAGAGAGACCGCGTCGATGGTGCGCAGATAGCCGTAGACCACCCACGGCTGGCGACCCACTTCGGTGGTCACCCAGCCTGCGAGCAGCGCCAGCAGACCGGCTGGCCCCATACAGAGGGCAAACCAGTGGAACGGGCGCGAGTGATACAGCCGGTGGCGATAGCGTAGCCACAGGCTCAGGACGCCGAGGGCGATCATCAACAGCCCCATACCAACCATAATGCGGAACGACCAGAAGACGATGGTGGAATTAGGGCGATCTTCTTTCGGGAAATCTTTCAGCGCGGGGACCTGTTTATCCAGACTGTGGGTCAGGATCAGGCTGCCGAGGGCCGGGATCTCAAGCCCGTATTTGGTGCGCTCCTCTTCCATATCCGGCAGACCAAACAGCAGCAGCGGGGTGGCTTCCCCTGGCGGATTTTCCCAGTGCCCCTCGATGGCGGCGATTTTGGCAGGCTGATGTTCAAGCGTGTTCAGGCCATGCATATCCCCGACTACGGCCTGAATGGGGGCGACCAGCAGGGCCATCCACATAGCCATCGAGAACATTTTGCGAATGGCGGGCGTGTCGTTGCCGCGCAGCAGGTGCCAGGCTCCCGACGCGCCCACAAACAGTGCGCTGCACAGGAACGCGGCGATGGACATGTGAATCAGTCGGTACGGGAAAGAGGGGTTGAAGATGACGGCCAGCCAGTCTTCAGGGATCACCTGACCGTTCTCAATGGTGAAGCCCTGCGGAGTGTGCATCCAGCTGTTAGAGGCGAGGATCCAGAAGGTGGACATTAGCGTACCCAGCGCCACCATGCAGGTTGCGAAGAAGTGCAGTCCCGGTCCAACCTTGTTCCAGCCGAACAGCATTACGCCGAGAAAACCGGCCTCCAGGAAGAAAGCGGTTAATACCTCGTAGGTCAGCAATGGCCCGGTGATGCTACCTGCAAACTGAGAGAACCCGCTCCAGTTGGTGCCGAACTGATAGGCCATGACCAGCCCGGACACAACGCCCATACCAAAGTTGACGGCAAATATTTTGAGCCAGAAATGGTACAGGGAGCGCCAGACGTCGTTTTTGGTACGCAGCCACATCCCTTCGAGCACCACCAGATAGCTGGCAAGCCCGATGGTGATCGCCGGGAAGAGAATATGAAACGAGACGGTAAAAGCGAACTGAATTCTCGCCAGATGAAACGCGTCGAGTTCGAACATGGTCCGTACCTCTGGAACGATGGGGCACGAGAATTACCAGGCAGCGGGAGCTGCCTGGCAAAACCGGTTACGGTTTTTTCTTACCGGCGCCTAGCTCGGCACCTGTTAACGGGTCGGCGTTCGGATCGGATTTTGTGCGAGCAGACATCGCCTTGACGAGCGTAGCCTGTTCGGTCGAGAGCGTCACGCTTGCACTCCCGTCTCCACCGTCAACCGCAGGTTGGGGGGCCTCAACGTAGTCGAAATGCTTATCGCTGTTCCAGCTTCCGCGGACCTCGCCACCTTCAGACATATTGTAGTACTTGTTGGTGAATTCCTCGATTGGCGGCAATTTCCCCGGCGGGAAATTATTGCGAATAGACTGAAGCGCCTTCTCGAAGGAGAGCTGGTGCGCCGCCTCTCGCGTCATCAGAAACGCCAGTGCATCTTTCACCCCGGGATCGTCTGTCACGTTGATCAGACGCTCATAGATGATTTTTGCCCGCGCCTCTGCGGCCACGTTCGAGCGCAGATCCGCCGTGGGTTCACCAATGGTATCAACATAGGCCGCTGTCCAGGGCACACCCGCGGAGTTGGTGAGCGGGGTACCGCCGCCGTAGAGCAGGGAGGTGATATGGCTGTCGTTGCCGTTTTCGGTCATGGAACGGTACAGCTCGGCTTCGTTCTCTACCCCTTCCGCCAGCGCGCCTTTGGCCCCTTTATTCAGCATGCCGACCAGCGTCCCGATGATTTCGAGGTGGCTCAACTCTTCGGTCGCGATATCCATCAGCATATCTTTACGGCCAGGATCGTCATCACTCAGGCCCTGGGTGAAGTAGCGGCAGGCGGCCGCCAGTTCACCCTGCGGCCCGCCAAATTGTTCCAGCAGAAGATTGGCGAGGCCGGGATTCGGTTCAGCAACGCGAACCGTGTATTGCAGCTGTTTGACGTGTCGAAACATACACTCTCCTGTGGTTTATTTTTTCGCTTCGACACCTGATGCATCAGAACGCAGCAGGAACTGTTCCGTCGTTTGCGGAATATGACGAATTAGCCAGTCGGCCATCTCGCGCTCTTCGGCGAGAATGGTTTCAATGGCGGGTACAGAGGCGGTGTCGCCCGCTTTTTTGGCCGCGGCCAGCAGGGAGGTGTAGCAGGCAATTTCGAACTGTTCGAAAACATAGCCGCTGATGGAGCCTTTAACAATCTCATCGGACGGGAACATGCCGCCGATGGACTGGCCGAGCGCAGCCATTTTGCTCATCGAGTCTTTTAAAACCGAACGAGAAATATCATTACGATCGAGGATTTCCTCCAGCAATGTGATTTGCCGTTTTGTCTCATTAAGGTGCTGCTCAATACGGGCGCGAACATCAGGATAATTTTCAATACGGCTGGCCATCGATTCCAGCATTGATTCGGCTTGCTTTTCCATTGCATGGGCATCGCGTAGCCAGTCATGGTAGTGTTCTACGTGATTCATATTTCGTTCCTCATTATAGGTTCGCTTATTTGGTCTCACTTTCAGCAGCCTGATCGGCACGTGCGGCACTGTAGCCAGATAAATGGCCGACAATATTGGCGTAAATACTGATGATAATGACCCATAGTACGCTATTCTTCCACCATATTACGGAAGGAATAGCAAGGATGAACCATATTATAGCTGCCGTTAAATGGCACCGTTTAATTGTCCTGGGACTGATGCTCATTATATTTAACCTGTGTTATAGCGTCATTTTTGCGCTTTTTGGTTAATATTTCCTACGGCCAGGTCGGTGAGTTTAAGATCGGTTTCTTTTTCTTCTTCCAGTGTTTCGGCAAGAAGTTTAACGGCTTTTTTATAGCCAAGTTGTTCTGCTAATGTGGCAAGGGTACCGTAACTGGCAATTTCGTAATGTTCCACTTTTTGCGCTGCAGCAATTAATGCAGCATCACGGACTTCATTCTTTTCTGTGCTTTCGATGACCTCATTGGCCTCTTCAATTAAGCCTTCCATTGCCACACATTTCATTCGCTTAAGCTTAATACCGTCTTCCTGTTCGATGATCTGGTCGATACGCTCAATCTGACCCTGCGTCTCCTCAAGGTGGGCGGTGAAGGCCGCGCTGAGCTTTTCACTGGAGGCGGCACGGGCGAGTTTGCTCAGGGCTCGGGTGAGCTGTTTTTCCGCGCTGTAGGTATCAGATAGTAGATGAATAAAAACATCCTCGATACTTTTCATATTCATATATTTTGCTCCGGTTAAAACGTTAAGGGAACTGCGAGCCTTTCGGCCCGCAGCATGCTCTCTGATATTACTGAGACAGCTTAATAAAATCAGGAGTTATCAGATTTACGGCCTCCGCCGTGACTATTCTGACCCCCTTTCTTACCTGCTTCAGATGCGCGTTGCGGATCGTTTTTGAAATTACCGCCGCTGTGCTGGCCGCCTTTACGTCCAGCTTCTGATGCTTTTTCACGGTCTTCAGCGAAATTACCGGAACCACCACGATGCTCTGCCATATTAAACCTCATAGTCATATATTGGTTATGTCAGTACGATACAGAAATATTCCGTATCACTCGTCGTTCGAGTAATAACTTTAGACGCTGTGCGGCATGCGTCAAATGCGTTTCGCCATTCACGGTTGCGTTATTTAAAAATATTGGTGGGTTTACGCTTCGTTTGGCGAAAAAATATGGATGAGTGGGAAGGACTTGTAAAAAAATGCTCGGATTAATCCTAAGTTGCCGCTAAAAACCTGAAAGGTGAGGATAAAAATTGTAGCGCCACAATTTCGTTCAATTTTTAGCCGGGATGGTCTCCAAAATTACTCCTTTATAGCTAGAAAACAGAATAATCATTAATTATAAGGAAACTCCTGGACGACGGGCCGGGGGGAAAGGAAGGGGGCCTGGTACGGCCGCGACAGGTTCGGGCAGCACACGGTTTGACCACTGTCGTCGTAAGATCACAAATCGTAAATTCTTCCCCCCGGAAGGAACGGGTTTCTCTACACTCCAGGTAATATTCACTGGAGGCATGACACCATGGCGAACACCATCACGGCTGATGATATTCGGGAACATTTTTCGCAGGCTATGTCGGCGATGTACCAGCAGGAAGTTCCGCAGTACGGCACCTTGCTTGAGCTCGTCGCGGACGTAAACCTGGCGGTTCTGGAAAACAATCCACTCTTACATGAACAACTGGCGAATGCAGATGCGCTGGCGCGCCTGAATGTGGAGCGTCACGGGGCTATCCGCGTGGGCACCGCAAAAGAGCTTTCTACTTTACGTCGTATGTTTGCCATCATGGGCATGTACCCGGTCAGCTACTACGATCTCTCTCAGGCGGGCGTTCCGGTTCACTCGACGGCATTTCGCCCGGTGGATGATGCGGCGCTGTGCCGTAACCCGTTTCGTATCTTTACCTCACTGCTGCGCCTTGAGTTGATTGAGAACGTTGCCCTCCGCGAGCGGGCGGCGGAGATCCTCTCTCACCGCAACATCTTTACGCCGCGCTGCCTGGCGCTCATCGAACTGCATGAAAAAGAAGGGGCGTTCACCGAGGCGCAGGCGCGGGAGTTTGTTCAGGAAGCGTTAGAAACCTTCCGCTGGCACCGTCATGCGACGGTCGATCAGGAGACCTATCTGGCGCTGCATAATGAGCATCGCCTGATTGCGGATGTGGTCTGTTTCCCGGGATGCCACATCAACCACCTTACGCCACGCACGCTGGATATTGACCGGGTGCAGGAGCTGATGCCGAAGTACGGCATTGAACCCAAAATTCTGATTGAAGGGCCGCCGCGCCGCGAGGTGCCGGTGTTATTGCGTCAGACCAGCTTCAAGGCGCTGGAAGAGCCAGTGCTGTTTGCCGGGGAACATAAAGGCACCCATACCGCGCGCTTTGGTGAAATTGAACAGCGCGGGGTGGCGTTGACGCCGAAAGGTCGCGAGCTTTATGACAGTTTGCTCGCCGAGTCCGGCACCGGCAAAGACAACCTGACCCATCAGCTTCATCTGCGTGAAGTGTTCAGCGCCTTCCCGGACAGCGAGCTTATGATGCGCCGACAGGAGCTGGCGTATTTCCGCTATCGCCTGACGCCAGCGGGTGAAGCGCATCGTCATGCGTTTCGTCCGGGCGACGATCCGCAGCCGTTAATTGAACGCGGGTGGGTGGTTGCCCAGCCGATCACCTATGAAGATTTCCTGCCGGTCAGCGCCGCAGGGATTTTCCAGTCCAATCTCGGGAATGAAACCCAGGCGCGCAGCCACGGTAACGCCAGCCGGGATGCCTTCGAAGCGGCGCTGGGCTGCCCGGTCTATGACGAGTTCGCACTGTACGAGGAGGCGGAAACCCGCAGCAAACAGCGTTGCGGTTTGCTCTGAAATCGTTACTCTTCAGGGGTGTGATGGAAAAAGAAGGTAGTTATGCAATATCCCTCCGCCCCTGTGGTTGAAACGCGCTACGGCGCACTGGCTGGTTTTACGGATAATACTGTTCAGGCGTGGTACGGCATTCCCTACGCCGCACCGCCCGTTGGCAACTGGCGCTGGCGCTCACCGCGACCGCCCGAACGCTGGGATGGGGTTCGCACGGCAACGGCGTTTTCCGCCTCAAGCTGGCAAAGCAGCGAATATTGCCAGGAGCTGGGCGGCGGGGATCCCGGACAGTTTTCAGAGGATTGTCTTTATCTTAATGTGTGGTCGCCCGTTGACCGCGTTGAGCCGCTGCCGGTGATGGTCTGGCTGCACGGTGGTGGGTTCACGCTCGGCGCGGGTGGGTTACCGCCCTATAACGGCAGGGCGCTGGCGGAACGCGGCGTGGTGGTGGTCACCCTCAATTACCGTCTTGGTCATCTCGGCTTTTTCGCCCATCCTGCGCTGGAGGGGGAAGAAGATCGCGTGGTGCATAATTTTGCCCTGCTGGATCAGATCGCCGCTCTCGAATGGGTGCGGGACAATATCGCCGCGTTTGGCGGCAATCCCGAAAACGTCACGCTGTTTGGTGAATCAGCTGGCGCACGCAGCGTGTTGTCGCTGCTGGCCTCGCCGCTGGCGAAAGGGTTATTTCATAAAGCGATTGTGCAAAGTGGCTATACCTTGCCGGATACCCCGCGCGAGCAGGCCCTGCGAAAAGGGGAAGCGCTGGCCGCGCATTTTGGGCTGGAGAACGCGACAGCGGAGCAGTTGCGTGCTATTCCACCTGAGTCGTTCTGGCCGTTAACGGCACCGCTGAATATCGCCCCGGCCCCTGTTGCCGGAGATTGTGTTCTCCCGGAGCCGATGCTGGACGTATTCTTCGCCGCCCGTCAGCAGCCTGTCCCCATCATGATTGGCTCCAACAGCGACGAGGCGAGCGTAATGGCGGTGTTTGGCATCGATCTCGCCGGACAAATTCAGAAGCTCCGCCGGGAGCGGCGCTTTGGTCTGGGGCTGATCAAGCTGCTCTATCCAGGCGTGAAAGGCGATGAAGAGCTGGGAAGGCAGGTGTGCCGGGATATGGCGTTCACCACCATGGGCTATGTGGTGATGCAGGCCCAGCAGCGCGTCGGCGCGCCGTGCTGGCGCTACTGGTTTGACTATGTGGCCGAAGCGGAGCACGCCACCTATATCAACGGTGCCTGGCACGGCAACGAGGTGCCGTATGTGTTTGATACGCTAGGAGAAGTGGAACCTTCACGGCAGTATGTGAACGCGCGTGATTTACAGTTCGCCGCCCACGTGGCCGACTATTGGGTGAGTTTTGCCCGCGATGCGGGGCATCGTGACAGCCTGCCTGGGCCGACGCACTGGCCAGCCTGCCGTAAAGGGCGTGACGTCCTGTTACGCATTGGTGTGAATAAGCATGCAGGTTTTAAGCTTGAAAACCGCTTTATGCGCGCCCGCATGAGCCTCTTTAAACGGGTGATGAAGCACCACGTTAACCTCGATTAAGCAAACAGGCACGAAATGCGGCCAGGCCGTTTTCCGTGCCTGGCGCTTCGCGCAGCACCAGCCGGTAGCTCGCACCGGTTTTGATACTGGTCGCAAAAGGCCGCACCAGCCTTCCTGCGCGGATGTCCTCTTCCACCAGCGTTTCATCGGCGATGGCGACGCCCAGCCCCTGAATGGCCGCCGTAATGGCGAGATCCATCGTGTCGAAGTGTTGATTTTTGTGCATAACAACGCCCGGCTCATCCTGTTTCGCCAGCCACAGTGACCAGTCGGTTTTATCCCGTGTCGGGTGAAGAAAGGTCAATGAACCCAGTCCGGTCGCTGCCCGCAGCGGGCTGAGCACCGGAGTTAACGCCTCTTCGAACAGCAGATCGCCCGCGCTCATGTGCGTGCCAAACACGATGGCGGCGTCGTAGGATTCGGTTTTAAAGTTGACGTTATGATCGGTGGTGGTGGTCAACGCGATTTGCAGATCGGGCTGCTCGCGCTCTACCTCCAGCAGGCGCGGCACCAGCCAGCGCATGGCGCAGGTAGGCGCTTTCAGCCGGATCACCGTATGCTGGGTGCGGGCCCGATCGGCCACGTTCAGCATCTGTTCGAAAGCGGATTGTAGCTCCGGCAGCAGGGCGCTACCCTGGGAAGAGAGGCGTAATCCGCGCGCGTGGCGTTCAAAAAGCGGAAAGCCAAACCACGCTTCCAGAGCGGCGATTTTACGGCTCACGGCCCCCTGAGTCAGACAAAGCTCTCTGGCGGCATGGGTGAGATTCAGGTGACGCGCGGTCACCAGGAAGGCGTCGATGGCATTGAGCGGGAGCGAACGGCGCGACATAAAAACACCTCAGCTATGCATTTTTCTCATGGCTATTATGACAACAATTCGATTGTCCCGGCAACGGCGTTGTTGTTTGAATAGTTATGCAATCTCCATGAGAAGGATAAATGATGACCCTGAAGACCGCGGTACAAACCCGTTCCAAATTACCGGATGTGGGTACCACCATTTTTACCGTAATCGGCCAGCTTTCTGCTCAGCACAACGCCATCAATCTTTCTCAGGGCGCACCGAATTTTTCCTGCGACCCGAAACTGATTGCGGGCGTAACCCGCGCAATGGAGGCAGGGCATAACCAGTATGCCGCGATGACCGGCCTGCAGCCTTTGAAAGAGCGTATCGCGGAGAAAATTGCCACCCTTTACGGCACCACGTATGACCCGGGGCGCGAGGTGCTGGTTACCGCCAGTGCCAGTCAGGGGCTCTATTCCGCCATCAGCGGGCTGGTGCATCCGGGCGATGAGGTGATCTACTTCGAACCGTCATTTGATAGCTACGCGCCGATTGTTCGCCTTCAGGGCGCCACCCCGGTCGCCATCAAACTCACGGTGCCGGATTTTGCCGTGAACTGGGATGAGGTCCGCGCGGCCATCACCCCCAAAACGCGTATGATCATCATCAACACGCCACATAATCCAAGCGGGCAGGTGTTCTCCGCGAATGACCTGCAGCAGCTGGTGGCCGTGACGCGCAATACCGATATCATTATTTTGTCTGACGAAGTGTACGAGCACGTCGTTTTTGACGATGAGCCGCACCACGGTATGGCCACACATCCGCAGCTGGCGGAGCGTAGCGTCATTATCTCTTCCTTCGGAAAAACCTATCACGTTACCGGATGGCGCGTGGGGTACTGTGTTGCACCGGCGGCACTGATGGAAGAGATTTGTAAAGTGCATCAATTTTTGATGTTTTCTGCCGATACGCCAATGCAGCATGCGTTTGCCGAACATATGACCGATCCGCAAACCTGGCTGTCGCTGGCGACGTTTTATCAGCGCAAGCGCGATCTGCTGCAAACTCTGCTGGCTGAGTCGCCGTTTAAACTGCTGCCGAGCGCGGGCTCGTTCTTCCTGCTGGCGGATTACAGCCCGTTCAGCGACGAGCCCGACAGCGAGATGGTGAAACGGCTGATCGTTGAGTGCGGTGTCGCGACCATTCCGCTGTCCGCTTTCTATACGGATGGTACGGACAATAAATTGATTCGTCTCTCTTTTGCCAAAGATGAGGCGACGTTACGGGCAGGTGCCCAGGCCCTGTGTCGGGTTAAACCACGCTAAGGAGTTTGAGATGAAATTACGCGCGTTAGTTGTCGGCATGGGACTGCTGTGTACGTTTTCGTCATTCGCGGCCACCGAACTGCGGTACGGACTGGAAGCGGAATATCCACCGTTTGAGAGCCGCAATGCCTCCGGCGAGCTGGAAGGGTTTGACGTTGAATTGGGGAATGCCATTTGCAAAGCCGCAGCGCTGAAATGCACCTGGGTGGAAACATCCTTTGATGCGTTGATTCCGGGGCTGGTGGCGAAAAAATTTGATGCCATCAACTCGGCGATGAACATCACCGAACAGCGGCGCAAAAGTATCGATTTTACCCAACCTATCTACCGCATCCCCTCGCAGTTAGTCGGCAAGGCCGGAACCGCAGTAGAGGCGACACCTGAAGGGCTTAAGGGCAAAACCATTGGCGTGTTGCAGGGTTCCATTCAGGAAACCTATGCCAAAGAGCACTGGGAAAAGCAGGGTGTCACGGTAGTGTCGTATAAAGATCAGAATATGGCGTGGGGCGATTTGCTGAATGGCCGCATCGACGCCTCGCTGGTGATGTCCGCGGCCGGGCAGGCAGGGTTCCTGAGCAAGCCGCAGGGGAAAGGGTTTGGCTTTATCGGCAAACCGGTGTCTGACGATACCATCCTCGGCAGCGGGATCGGCTTTGGGCTGCGCAAAGGGGATGAGGCCACCAAAAAGCAGCTTGATGCCGCGATTGATAAAGTTCGTGCCGACGGCACGATCGCAAAACTCGCTGATAAGTACTTCCCGGGTATCGATGTCAGCGTAAAATAACCACCTCATTTCGCCCCGGTTGTCGATGTCGCACCGGGGCATTTTTCTTCACACTTTCCAGGCTTTCTTTACACCACTTTCGGGCCGTTCTGGTCGACAGAAAATATTTCTCACTTTGCTCATATAATCACCGGCCAACAATTGGATTCTTAACCGTTTTTGTTTAGGCTGTGCGTTCTTTCTTGCCGTCATTTCGCCGAGCGCGAAACACATTCACACGACCATAAGGACGTTTTTCCAGGCATGAATCGCAGACGTTTTTTACAAGGTTCGCTGGCAATGGCAGCCCTGAGCGGCACTTCTGGCCTTGCTTCACTGTTCTCCAGAGCGGCCTATGCCGCTGACTCTGACATCGCCGATGGCCAGAGCCGTCGTTTTGACTTCTCCGTACTGCAATCCATGGCCCATGACCTGGCGAAAACCCCGTGGGGTGGTGCGCCGCGTCCGCTGCCGGAAACGCTGGCAACCATGACGCCGCAGGCCTATAACGCCATCCGGTACGATGAAAAGCAGTCCCTGTGGAACAACATTGAAGGCCGTCAGCTTGACGTGCAGTTCTTCCACATGGGGATGGGCTTCCGCCGCCGCGTGCGGATGTTCTCCCTGGACCAGTCGACCTCTCAGGCGCGTGAGATCCACTTCCGCCCGGAGCTCTTCAGCTACGGGGATACCGGGGTAGATACCAAACAGCTGGAAGGGCAGAGCGACCTCGGTTTTGCCGGCTTCCGCGCCTTCAAAGCGCCTGAGCTGGCGCGTCGCGATATTGTCTCTTTCCTCGGCGCGAGCTATTTCCGTGCGGTAGATGACACTTACCAGTACGGCCTGTCGGCGCGTGGTCTGGCGGTGGACACCTTTACCGACACGCCGGAAGAGTTTCCTGATTTCACGGCCTTCTGGTTTGAAACCGTCAAACCGGGCGATACCACCTTTACCGTCTATACGCTGCTGGACAGCCCAAGCATTACCGGTGCCTATAAGTTCGTGATCCACTGCGAGAAGAGCCAGGTGATCATGGAAGTAGAAAACCATCTCTATGCGCGTAAGGACATCAAACAGCTCGGTATCGCGCCGATGACCAGTATGTTCAGCTGCGGCAATAACGAGCGCCGTATGTGCGACACCATTCATCCGCAGATCCATGACTCCGACCGTCTGGCCATGTGGCGCGGTAACGGCGAGTGGATCTGCCGTCCGCTGAACAACCCGCAGAAATTGCAGTTCAATGCCTTTATCGATAAAAACCCGAAAGGGTTTGGTTTGCTGCAGCTTGACCGGGATTTCTCCCACTATCAGGACGTGATGGGCTGGTATAACAAACGCCCAAGCCTGTGGGTGGAGCCGCGTAACGACTGGGGTAAAGGTGCGGTTGGCCTGATGGAGATCCCGACCACAGGTGAAACGCTGGATAACGTGGTTTGCTTCTGGCAGCCGGAAAAAGCGGTCAAAGCGGGCGATGAGCTGGACTTCAAATATCGCCTGTACTGGAGCGCCATGCCGCCGGTACGTTCCCCGCTGGCCAACGTCTTCGCGACGCGTACCGGTATGGGCGGCTTCCCGGAAGGCTGGGCGCCAGGTGAACACTACCCGAAAGTGTGGGCCCGCCGCTTCGCCATCGACTTTGTCGGCGGCGATCTGAAAGCGGCCGCGCCGAAGGGGATTGAGCCGGTGATCACGCTCTCCAGCGGTGAAGCGAAGCAGGTGGAAATCCTCTACGTTGAGCCGTTTGACGGATACCGCATTCTGTTTGACTGGTACCCAACGTCCGATTCGACGGAGCCGGTGGATATGCGCCTGTTCCTGCGCTGTCAGGGCGATGCCATCAGTGAAACCTGGCTTTATCAGTATTTCCCGCCAGCGCCGGACAAACGTAATTACGTTGACGACCGGGTAATGCGTTAACGATCGATTCCCTCTCCCTGTGGGAGAGGGTTAGGGTGAGGGGCAATGACCGCAGCAAAATTCGAAATTATCCCTGTATCAGACGCTATCGAACTTCGCGCCGTCGAAGAGCGCTACACCGCCGATCTGCACAACCTCGTTGTCAAAAACCGCACCTTTCTGCAAACCGCGTTTGATTGGGCGCAGCACGTGGGAACGGAAGAAGACACCCGACGTAACGTGCAAAGCAACCACATGCTACATCAGCGCGGCTACGCGAAAATGTTTCTTATTTTTCAGGCGGACGAACTGGTGGGCGTGCTGTCGTTCAATTCCATTGAGCCGGTTAATAAAACGGGCTACATCGGCTATTGGCTCGATGAAGCGCATCAGGGGAAGGGGATCCTCTCCTGCGCCTTGCAGGCATTTATGCGCTACTACGTTGAGCGGGGCGAGATCCGCCGTTTTGTGATCAAGTGCCGGGTGGCGAATCAGAACAGCAACAACGTTGCGCGTCGCAACGGCTTTACCCTGGAAGGGTGCCTGCGGGAAGCGGAATACCTCAATGGCCGTTATGACGATGTGAACCTTTACGGCAGAGTTTTCCCCCTATAGCGCGCCCAGCAGAGGCGTGCGGGTGATTCGACTCTCGCCATTAACCACTTTTTCGCCGCGCAGATGAATGCTGTCGCCGTCGAAAGCCTCAATGACGGCATCGTCGGTGATTTCAACGTGGTGCTCAATCAGTACGTCGCCGCTGATCCGCGCCCGCCCCTGAATCACGACCTTATCATCAATCATGATCGGCCCCCCGCGTAGCCACGCCTGACCGCCAATCAGCACGTGGTGCTTAATTACGCAGTTGCCTTCCACCACCGCATTCTCAGCCACCTGAGAGCTGTAGCGCACGGTAGGGATGGCATCGTCGTCGAATCCGGCAATCAGGCGCGCGTTGCCGTACACTTTTGCGCAGTCGCAGACCCAGACGTTATTGATATCGTTCCCTTCAAGAATGGCCTTGTCGAACACCTCGGCACGGTGCTCGATAAACGCATAATTGACGATGGCCTCGCCGTAGATTTGCGCCTGATGCACCACGCGCGACTGGCTGACGGTCGCGTTGTCGTAGATTTTAAGGATCTGCTCCTGGTCTGGGGTTAAGCCTTTGGCGGCGATAATCATGCTGTTATGCAGCACCCGGGCATCACCAAAAATATGGCATTCCCCCCGTACGGTGGAGTTCTGGATGGTGACGTTGTCACTTATTCGCGCCCCATGGCTCACGTTTGCCCCGTCCAGCCAGCTGTTGCCGCTAATATGGGCATGGTCGCTGACGACGCACGGCAGGGTCAGACGGGCATTACCGGAGACGGTCGCACCGGCGAAGACCACGCTGTTTTCGTCGTAGATCCAGCAGTTCCCCTCCTGAGACAAGGCGCGTTCATCTTCAATCCAGCCGCCTTTCGTCCCGGCGGCGACGTCATTAAAATCTGTCGTGGCGATAATCTGTTTTAACGTAGCCGAGTGGGGCGTTTCGCCGTTTTTCCAGTGCCAGAGCCGGGTTTCATCGCTGAGCCGATACTTTTTCATCGTGTTATCCCTGGTAAGCGTCTTCACTAAACGTAGCAAACTTTCAGCTTTGCGTTGTGCTGGCA
>NZ_LNII01000056.1:0-404 GCF_001463365.1 Enterobacter sp. 50793107
GGCTTTGTTGAATAAATCGAACTTTTGCTGAGTTGAAGGATCAGATCACGTATCTTCCCGACAACGCAGACCGTTCCGTGGCAAAGCAAAAGTTCAAAATCACCAACTGGCCCACCTACAATAAAGCCCTCATCAACCGTGGCTCCATAACTTTCTGGCTGGATGATGAAGCTATTCAGGCCTGGTATGAGTCAGCAACACCTTCTTCACGAGGCAGACCTCAGCGCTATTCTGACCTTGCCATCACGACTGTGCTGGTCATTAAACGCGTGTTCAGGTTGACCCTGCGGGCTGCACAGGGTTTTATTGATTCCATTTTTACACTGATGAATGTTCCGTTGCGCTGCCCGGATTACACCAGTGTCAGCAAGCGCGCAAAGTCGGTTAATGTCAGTTTCAAAACG
>NZ_LNII01000057.1:0-508 GCF_001463365.1 Enterobacter sp. 50793107
CTCACACAGATTGTCTGATGAAAAACAGCAGTAAAAAACCTCTACAGGCTTGTAGCTCAGGTGGTTAGAGCGCACCCCTGATAAGGGTGAGGTCGGTGGTTCAAGTCCACTCAGGCCTACCAAATTTGCGAAGCAAATTTGAAGAGGTTGCAAAACGATGGGGCTATAGCTCAGCTGGGAGAGCGCCTGCTTTGCACGCAGGAGGTCTGCGGTTCGATCCCGCATAGCTCCACCATCTTTTACTGCGAACACAAGAAAACTTCAGAGTGAACCTGAAAAGGTGCACTGCGAAGTTTTGCTCTTTAAAAATCTGGATCAAGCTGAAAATTGAAACGACACACATGTTATGTGTGTTCGAGTCTCTCAAATTTTCGCAATCATGAAGTGAAACATCTTCGGGTTGTGAGGTTAAGCGACTAAGCGTACACGGTGGATGCCCTGGCAGTCAGAGGCGATGAAGGACGTGCTAATCTGCGAAAAGCGCCGGCGAGGTGATATGAACCCTTGA
>NZ_LNII01000058.1:0-5884 GCF_001463365.1 Enterobacter sp. 50793107
GCTTTATTGTAGGTGGGCCAGTTGGTGATTTTGAACTTTTGCTTTGCCACGGAACGGTCTGCGTTGTCGGGAAGATACGTGATCTGATCCTTCAACTCAGCAAAAGTTCGATTTATTCAACAAAGCCGCGGTAAGGATAAAACCCTGGTTATGAAACAGAGTTTGTATCGACGTTTAGGTTTTGGTTGAATGAGTAACTCTAAGCAACCGGAATATGACATGGCCAAAGTACAAGGGCTCTTTGTTGGATACCGAAAATTTGCTGTTGATCGCGAGTGGCTTCGGCAGCAGGAAGAACAACGTTATCGGGATCGCCAGCGACAATTTGATGAATGGTCCAGAAAATGGGTCACTGTAACTAGGCTAAAAGAGACTCGTTTATGGACTGACGGAGCCATCAGGCGATGGCTGGGTGAACCTCAGCAACAGGGTAAATATAAAGTTTTCCCCGTTGAAGCGGTTTTGGCTGCTGAGAAGTTGAATGAGTTTCAGCTCTGGCTTAAACCCCGGCTGGAAAAGAAACGTGCCCAGCATCACCACTTTTTAATTCCATTTCTGTAAAGTAGAAACAACGACAGTTCCGGCTGCATTCAAGGCTTCGGCATCTGGTCAGAAGTAAAACGCCATTTTTCATTATAAGGGAGGTTAGATAGTGGAAGGTATTGAGACACTGAGTTTGCGGCTTGATGAGAACGAAACTATGGCCCTTGCTCAATTTGTTAAACGTCTGAGCTGGAGCGATCTACGTGGTTGTGCTGTGAGTGACGAAGAAGCCTGGGTAATGAAAAGCGCAGTTGATAAATTACAACAGGCGTTAAGGGAAGAAGGTTATGCGCCTCGATGATGCAGGCTTCGTGTTATTTTCCGATGACAAATTTTCTTAAGGACTAAGTATGAGCCAGCACTGGTATGAGGTGAAAAGCAATCAGGGAATTGTTCAGGTGATGTTAGGCTGGGATCCACCTTTGCAGTGGTTTCATATGTGCATTGATTATGACATTAATGCAGCAGAAGACCCACTCTATACTAATCTGGCTGAACCTGATCCCTACTACGTTACTCCGGAATATCTGCAATTTGTACTTGAACGCTTCGAAATAACGGATATTGTAATAAAGCCCGATACCTCTGGGCTTTACGAAGAATTATTAATGGATCAGCTTTTAGACCGATAGCTAAGCTGCCAGCAACAGACGTGCTGGCATAATCGTCACTTAACTGTAATGTCAGATACTTCAGGTACAAATGTCCGGACTCGTTTGAAACCTATCCAAAACTGTAAATATATTTTCGTTATAATATAACCTTAATTGAATTGCTTTCTAACAGTTCCCACTCTTCTTTTCTAAGTACATTTTTAATTATTGTTCCATTGGCAAGCGTCAGCTCATACTCCCTGTCACTATAAATAAGGTTTTTATTTTCGACTCGTCGAAAGCTGGTAATGGCAACCTTTCTTTATCCACCTAACGAATAATTATCTTTGATTTCTGCGAACATTTAAACTCCCGTATATTAACGTCTTAAAGACAACTGAACCTTCTCGGCCCTTTCTGCGCCCCGACTAATGATACTATCGTAGTTGTCGATTTCATCATCAGTTGGTGATTCTTCAGCTATCCATTTCAGGTACTTGATGCGGTCCATATGCTCCTCCCTGTACGATTTCCAGTGAACAAAGGCTCTACAGTATTAAGCTGCTGTAGAGCTCCTTTAACCATGCGAAAACTGTGCGTATTACAGGATGCCTAACCTTTTTGTTTCATCGATCCACGGTCTGAATTCTTCCAGTAAATTATCATATAACTTTTCATCGCTGATCGAACCGAAATCATCCATGGCAAAGAAGTGGGTGTTATCAACCCGGCGGTCAGTAAAGTCATCCAGATTTTTGAGGATACCGTAGCTTGAACCACCCAGGCCGACAAACTTCCAGAAGATGGGGTAGTTGGCAGAACGCCGGATTGCATCTTTAATCGCCCGGGTCTTGCTGATCCCGCCATCGGTAATAAATACAACATATACCGGGATTTTCGAGTCCTTAAAGTAGTCGACAATTTCTTCCATCACAGGGGGCTCATTGTTTGTCCCACCAAGTCCCGGCAGGTTCTCCCAGGCTGAACGCTTTCCAGACCCGCGAATGGACTGAATATATGTGTCCAGGTTGTCCAGTGTGACGTTTGGATACTTCTTGTGCTTCTCTCCAAATCCCCAGACATCCATTTCACCGTCGTCGTCGAACTGGGCGGCAAGAACGGCGATGCGGTCCAGCACAGACTGAACGTTGCCCTTACTGAACTGGCCACTCATTGAGCCGGATGCGTCAAGTACAAATGCAACCGCTGCCTCAAGGGTGTCCAGTTTATTTTTAGTGAGACTGACCGAGGCTTTTTTAGCGAGGCTTACGAGGCGCGGAGATCTGGTTTCAAGTTTCTTTTCCAGACTGATACGAGCAGGCTTTGCTGGCTGCGGAGCTGGCTGTGCGACATCAACGCCAAAGCTAATGGCCAGAGGCTCAAGACCACCGTTGAAACCCTGCCCGAGCGCACGAAGCTTCCAGGCGCCATTGTGCCGATATACTTCACCCAGGATGATTGCTTTCTCACTGCGGCCCTGAGTCTCAGCCTGAAAATCAGCGATACCAGGAGCCTGAATGCTCAATAAACTGAGCCCACTGATAGTATCTTCACCATCAATGACAACGGTGATCGCAATCTTACTGACGTTCGCCGGAACACGATCCAGTGCTATCTCAATGCTGGACTGCTGAGAACCGGTAACGAGCTTTACTGCCCCTTCAGGAGAAGACAGATTATTATAAAAGATAAAGTCAGAATCGCCGGTTACCTTTCCCTGAGCATTAAGCAGGAAGAGGCAGGTATCGGGTTCGCCTTTAAAGCCGGATTTGGCAGGGTACTGAAGATTCAGCCTGATCGCAGATTGCTGAAGCGGTATGTTTTGTCCGGATTGTAGATTCACATTAACTCTCCTGATTTTTGATTATTTTTAAAGCGCAGCGCTTATATATGTTCCCCAGGCTTAGTTCAGGACGCTGGATTTCTGGTGAGGCGTATATATGGTGTGACACCATATTTCATCACGCTGAAGTTTCTATACCTGTTGAACTGGAATTTTGATTGACCGGGTATCTTATGTTCCAGATCCCGTTCCTTCATAAACCGCAAAAGTAACATATATCAGAGGGGCATTCTGTTGATAAAAGGCACGGAATACCGGCTTTAACCAGCAACCAGAGATAAATCCGTTTCCTGCCTTTAAAAGGCTCAGGTCTGAATTAACATGACCTGCTTTCTGAAATTTCCAGTCCCCTTTCTACTACTCCCTCCTGAAAGCGGATCGCAACCAAAAAAAACCCCGGCATTGCCGGGGTATGATTCAGCGTTGTTTTAGATGTTAACGCCGTGCTGGGAGGCAAGAGCCGCCAGGCCACCGGCAAAGCCCTGACCGACAGCTTTAAACTTCCACTCAGCGCCATGACGATACAGTTCACCGAAGACCATAGCGGTTTCGGTTGAGGCATCTTCAGACAGATCGAAACGGGCAATTTCCGTGCCGTTGTCGTTGTTGTAAACGCGCATGAAGCTGTTGCTCACCATGCCGAAGTTTTGTTTACGCGCTTCTGCATCATAGATGGTAACGGCAAACACCAGTTTTTTGATATCTGCTGAGACTTTGGTCAGATCGATTTTGACCTGCTCATCGTCACCGTCGCCTTCACCGGTACGGTTGTCGCCCTGGTGCTCTACCGCGCCATCAGGGCTGGTTTTGTTATTGAAGAAAATGAAATGCGCATCTGACAGCACTTTACCGTCTTCGCCTACTGCGAACACGGAAGCGTCCAGGTCAAAAGCCTGACCGTCAGTTACACGGGCATCCCAGCCGAGGCCAACCATAGCGATATTCATGGTTGGTGCTTCTTTGGTCAGAGATACGTTGCCGCCTTTTACGAGAGAAACTGCCATTTTTAGCTCCTGCAAACAGTTGAATGAGGGCTGCATTAACAGCCCCGGGTGAAAAGTTACTTTTCGATCAGGACGCGTTAATGCCGTACTGAGCACATACAGATGCCAGACCACCAGCATAACCCTGGCCCACTGCGCGGAATTTCCACTCACCATTGTGGCGATACAGCTCGCCGAACAGCATGGCAGTCTCAGTGGACGCATCTTCGGTCAGATCGTAGCGAGCGACTTCAGTCTGGTTATCGTCATTGACCAGGCGAATAAACGCACCGGATACCTGACCAAAGCTCTGGCGACGAGCCTGAGCATCATGGATAGTGACAACGAAGATGATCTTGTCAACATCAGACGGGACGGCGTCCAGTTTAATTTTCAGCGATTCATCATCACCATCACCTTCACCGGTACGGTTATCACCGGTATGGGTTACGGAACCGTCAGATGACGTCAGGTTGTTATAGAAGATGAAATCTGAATCGCCGCGCACTTTGCCATTTGCGGCCAGCAGGAATGCTGAAGCATCCAGGTCAAAGTCCTGACCGTCTGTTGAACGCGCATCCCAGCCAAGGCCCACCAGGACGTTTTTCATTGACGGAGCTGCTTTACTCAGGGAGACGTTCCCGCCTTTGGAAAGAGAAACACTCATAAAATAACCTCTTCGATTAGTAATTGTTCAGGTTAACACTTCAGGGGATCAGCTCCCCTTTTCCTCAGATTCAGGTTTGCCCGGGAACATGACGCTTGCGAGAATGCCCAGCGCCAAAACACCCAGTACAACATACAGGCTGGTTGTCGCCGCGATGCTGTAACCATGATGCCAAATGTGATCGGTCGCATTCAGGCCCAGTTTTGCCGCGATGAAGAACAGCAGCACGATAACGGCCTTCTCCAGATGAACCAGGTACTGTTTCAGTGCTTCAAGGACAAAGTACAGAGTACGCAGGCCCAGGATAGCAAACATCATGGCACTATAGACGATAAGCGGTTCACGACTGACGGCAATGATTGCCGGTACCGAGTCAAACGCAAACATAACATCCGAGAGTTCAACCACGGCCACACACAGGAACAGAGGGGTCGCATACAGCGCCGCCTTTTTACCACGGCCAATGGTGACATCGCTGTTTTCTGGTTTCGCCAGTTCGGCATCCACTTCCTTCTGGTTAAGCAGGAAAGCATGACCTCTGAGCTTCGGCCAGATAGGGAAGAAGCGTTTAACCATGCGGTAAGCCAGATGCTGGGAATAATCCTCAATTTCATCATCGTCATCACCGCTTTTAAGCATCATGACCGCCGTCCAGGCGACGATGATAGCGAAGACAACTTCAACATACGGCCCCAGACTCAGCAGGCTCGTACCGATGGCGACAAAGATGCCCCTGAAGACGATGGCACCAATGATCCCCCAGTAGAGAACACGGTGGCGGTAACGATCAGGAACGGCGAACCAGGAGAAGATGGCCATCATGACAAACAGGTTGTCGACCGACAGCACTTTCTCCAGCGCATAACCCGTTACAAACAGGCTGGCAACCTCAGCACCGTGGTGGATGTAGAGGAAACCGGCAAATGCCATCGCAACCACAACCCAGAATACGGACCAGAGCGCCGCACTCTTCAGGGAAATGGGCTTGTCATCACGGTGCATAAACAGGTCAATAAAGATGGCACCGACTGAAAGCGCAATGAAAACAATGACCGTTTCAGTCGGGAAGCCGATGTGTGTGGAAACCATATTTTACCCTTAGGGATGTGGATCAGAGGCCAAATTCAGCCGGGTCGAAGCCCAACGCGATAGCGATCTCGCGGGAGGCCAGTTTCTCGTCCTGATCGAAGTTACCGTCACTTTTCGCAACGGCAATACCAACACGTAAGGCCAGCTGAGCGGCCTCAGGCTGATC